>CBDUKY010000105.1:0-8810 GCA_965367925.1 uncultured Pseudomonadales bacterium
TGCCAGTAGATCGTCATTAACCGCCCTGGTTGCCACCCGCACAATCTCTTGAAGGTCCGCTGGGAGACTATCAAAAGCTTCTTTGTTGACGATAAATTCAAGGGTTGGTCCAGGCTCTTGCCAACCTGGGTAATAGTAATATTTCGCTACCTGATACAGTCCAAATGTCAGATCGTTATAGGGTCCGACCCATTCTGTGGCGTCAATGACGCCTGTTTGGAGGCTGGTAAATATTTCTCCACCCGGTAAGTTAATTGCGGTGCCACCTGCACGTTCAAACACCTCACCACCCAGGCCGGGAATGCGCATTTTCATACCCTTGATGTCTTCAAGGCTGTTGATTTCCTTGTTAAACCATCCCGCCATTTGAACACCCGTGTTACCGCCAGCAAATGGGACAAGGTTGTACCTGGCGTAAAGCTCTTCCCAGAGTGGCATACCACCGCCATGCTGCAGCCAGCCGTCCATCTCCTGGGCTGTTAGACCAAATGGGACTGCGGTAAAAAACTGCGCTATCGGTACCTTACCTTTCCAGTAGTAGGCAGCACCGTGTCCCATCTCGACATTTCCCAGTGAAACCGCATCAAAAACACCAAGGGCAGGTACTACTTCTCCCGCACCATATACGGTAATTTTTAGCCTACCATTGCTCATCTTATCGACCATTTTCGAAAGAGTAACTGGCGCGAGACCCATACCTGGCAGATTCTTTGGCCAGGTTGTGACCATACGCCACTGATAAGTTTTTACTTCTTGGACAGCGCCTGGTTTACCAGTTTGCCCGGCATCTCCACCGCAAGCACTGATGATCATTACACTGATCAGCAAACAAATTCTTAATATCACCTGACTCCCCTTTTTAGTATTGTTAGTACACAAATTCGCTTACATTGGCTGTAGGTTTGCATATGCCATCATCAACCATTTACTACCTTCAGCATCGAAATTGACCTGGACCCTGGCTTGCTTACCTTCACCTTCATAATTAAGCACCACACCTTCGCCAAACTTAGGATGCACAACACGTTGACCGAGTTTCAGATTAGTGCCTTCTACTTCAACATCTGATTTAAAGCCTTTTCTTTTCTGTGAAAATGCAGGCTTCGTAACAACGGTATTTAGCCGAACTTCTTGCACCAGTTCTTGTGGTATTTCAGAAACAAAACGAGACACTCGGTTATAGGTTTCAGAACCATTGATGCGGCGGGATTCTGCATAGGTAATATACAGTTGTTTCATCGCCCGGGTGATACCCACATAGCAAAGTCGACGTTCTTCTTCCAGACGGCCAGGTTCTTCAAGTGACATCATATGAGGGAACAGGCCATCTTCTAGCCCGGCGAGAAAGACAAGTGGGAACTCTAGCCCCTTGGCGCTGTGAAGGGTCATCATCTGGACACAGTCCTGATCTGGATCACCTTGTCCTTCACCAGCCTCCAGCGCTGCATGACTTAAAAATTCATCAAGAATAGTCTGGGGTGCCTCATTTGGCTGCAATGGATCAAAGTCGACATCTTTTTCTGGATCAAACGTTCGCGCAGCGGTAACCAGTTCCTGGAGATTTTCTATCCGCGCCTGGCCACGTTCTCCTCGTTCTTTTTCGTAGTAGGGTTTCAGGCCGGTTTGTTCAATTACAATCGAACACAACTCAGCGAGATCTGCATCTTTTGTCGCTTCATCCATGGTCTCAATGAGTTGCAAAAAACCCTGGATAGCATTGGTCGCGCGACCAGTCATGCTGCCACCTTGAACCAATTGGCTCGCCGCCCGCCATAAGCTAATACCATGGGCACGGGCATGACGTCGAATTTCTTGCACAGATTTATCACCAATGCCACGGGTTGGGGTATTAATCACTCGCTCAAAGGCTGCATCCGCATCTCGCTGACTTATCAATCTTAAGTAAGCCAGTACATTTCGAATTTCTGCACGCTCAAAGAATCGCTGTCCGCCATAGATACGGTAGGGGATCTGGGAACGCAATAGGGCCTCTTCCAGGACCCGCGATTGCGCGTTTGAGCGATACAAAATTGCGGCTTCGCTATAATTGTTTCCCTGGGTCGTCCAGTCTTTAATGCGCGAAACGATATAACGCGCCTCATCGATCTCGTTAAATCCCGCATATAAAGATATGGGGTCACCATCACCACTATCCGTCCAGAGCTCTTTACCAAGCCGGCCAGCGTTTTGATCAATCAAACCATTCGCTGCTTTGAGTATGGTGCTCGTTGAACGATAATTTTGTTCTAATCTGATGATTTCACTATTTGGAAAGTCGTCACTAAATTTCTGAATATTCTCTATCCGCGCACCCCGCCAACCATAGATAGACTGGTCATCATCGCCAACAACAAACAGGTTATCGTTGTCCCCGGCCAGCACTCTTAGCCAGGCATATTGAATGGCATTCGTGTCTTGAAACTCATCCACCAGCAGATATCGAAACCGTTTTCGATAGTGGTCAAGAATCTGAGCGTTTTCCAGTAACAGCTCGTGTGCACGAAGTAGGAGCTCGGCAAAGTCCACCATCCCGCCGCGCTGACAAGCCTCTTCATAGGCCCTGTAAATATCGAGATGAGTTTTGGTGTATATGTCTCCATAGTCCTCGATGTGATGAGGCCGCAAGCCTTCATCTTTCTGGCCATTAATAAACCAGACTGCCTGTCTAGCGGGCCATTTTTTTTCATCGAGGTCGAGACTGGCAATGACTCGTTTCACTAACCTTAACTGATCATCGCCGTCGAGAATTTGAAAATTCTGCGGTAACTTCGCCTCCTGCCAGTGGGTGCGCAACAGTCGATGGGCAATCCCATGGAAGGTACCTACCCACATGCCTCTAACGGGCATGGACATGAGGGATTCAATCCTGGCCCGCATTTGCGCGGCAGCCTTATTGGTAAAAGTCACGGCCAGGAGACTATAGGGAGATATCCCTTCAGTTTGAATCATCCAGGCAATACGGTGGGTCAAGACCCGGGTTTTCCCGCTCCCGGCCCCTGCAAGTACAAGGTAACTACCATTTGGTGCGGCAACGGCTTGCCGTTGTGCTTCGTTTAGCCCATCGAGTAGCGTTGAGACATCCATTTATTCAACAGTGACCGACTTCGCCAGATTCCTCGGTTGATCCACATCCGTGCCTTTTAGTACTGCTACATGATAGGCAAGCAGTTGCATGGGAATCGTATAAACAATAGGGGAGATCGCCGCGTCACAATGCGGCATACGGATAATTTCAACATCCTCTTCATCTTTGAACTGTGCTGCATCACCAAAGACAAACAGTTGGCCGCCGCGCGCCTGGACTTCTCGCAGGTTCGACTTAACCTTATCAAGCAGTTCGCCGTTTGGTGCAACCGCAACGACTGGCATTGAATCATCAACCAGGGCTAAAGGACCGTGTTTCAACTCCCCGGCTGGATATCCCTCTGCATGAATATAGGATATCTCTTTCAGCTTTAATGCCCCTTCCATCGCAACAGGGAAGTGGCTCCCCCGACCAAGAAACAGGGCATGCTGCTTCTCAACAAACTTCTCTGCCAGGCGTGCAATCGCTGGATCAAGCTTTAGCACTTCTTCCAACTGGCCAGGTAAGGATCTAAGCGCTGCAACGAGGCTCGACTCAACCTCATCGGTCAAACCATGCTTTTTGCCAATAGCTAGCACCAGCAGCATCAGATCCGCTAACTGGGTGGTAAACGCCTTGGTAGAGGCGACACAGATTTCTGGTCCAGCCTTGATGAGCAAATTAAGATCAGACTCTCTGATCAATGAGCTGTTTGGTACGTTACACAAACACAAGCTGGCAATATAATTTTCATGGGTTGCATCACGAAGCGCCGCAAGGGTATCCGCAGTTTCACCTGACTGAGAGATTGTGACGAACAAGGTATCTTTAATGACTGCAACCCGGCGATAGCGAAATTCGCTGGCAATCTCGACGTTGCAGGGAATACCAACTAATTCCTCAAACCAGTATTTGGCAACCAGGCCTGTATAGTAACTACTCCCACAAGCAACAATTTGAACCGCCCTGGTTTGCGCAAATACTTCTTCCGCGCCAACTCCAAAAGCATTCACAAGTACCGATTTCTCAGTAATTCGGCCTTCCAGGGTATCTCGAATTCGATCTGGCTGTTCATAGATCTCCTTCATCATATAGTGGCGATACTTTCCTTTATCAACACTGTCATGACGATCATCAATCTGTACTGTTCGATTGTGAACGGACTCATCATTGACGCCATAGATCAGTACCTCATCAGCAGTCAGTACAACCAGCTCACCTTCTTCGAGAAAGATAAATCGGTCTGTTACTGGTCTTAATGCCTGCGGGTCTGAGGCGACAAAATTTTCCCCGATACCCAGTCCAACAACCAGCGGACTACCTACTCGTGCTGCAACGATAGTGTCTGGATAGTCTTTATGAATTGCGGCAATAGCGTAGGCGCCTGACAATTGTGATAGTGCGCGCTCAACACCGCTTTTAAAATCACCACTTGCAAGGACCTCCTGATGAATTAGATGGGCTACAACTTCCGTATCCGTATCTGAGGTAAACGTATAACCCTTCTTAACCAACTCATCACGCAGCTGTTGGTGATTCTCAATAATGCCGTTATGTACAACCGCGACGGTATCATTGGACTGATGGGGGTGCGCGTTAGCCTCTAGTGGTTTGCCATGGGTCGCCCAGCGCGTATGGGCAATACCCACCTGACCGTCGATGCCTGCTGCCTTCTGAGCATTCTTTAGCTCAATTACCTTGCCAACTCGCCTCAGTCGCTGCAGATTATTTTCAGCGTCGAATATAGCGAGACCTGCAGAATCATATCCTCGATATTCGAGTCTCTGAAGGCCTTCGAGCAGGATTCCAACTGATTTTCTTCTAGTAGCTGTACCGACTATACCGCACATTATTATTGATCCTTAGGGCCTTTCCAGTCCGCGAGATTCTTCTGTCGCCCGCGTGCTATACCAAGTGAATGTTCCTCGACGAGCTTCGTAATGGTCGACCCTGCAGCGACTGTCGAGCCCTTGCCAATTGTTACAGGCGCTACGAGTGCTGAGTTGGAACCAATAAAGACGTCGTCTTCAATATGAGTATGGTGCTTATTTACGCCATCATAGTTACAGGTAATGGTGCCGGCACCAATGTTTACCCCTGCTCCGATTGTTGTATCGCCAAGATACGTTAAATGACTCGCTTTAGTTCCCTTGCCGAGTGCTGCCTTTTTCGTCTCTACAAAGTTACCAATAGCCACACCATCTTGCAGATGAGTACCGGGTCGAATTCGTGCATAGGGTCCAACAGCGCAATTTGATTCAAGTACCGCGCCATCAATCATCGTATTTGGCTTCAACTCACAGCCATCACCAATGGTCGAATCCTTAACAATACAATTCGCACCTATCTTGACGTTATTACCGAGCGTGACTTCACCCTCAAAGATGCAATTGATGTCGATGCTGACATCCTTACCAGTTTCTAGCTGACCACGAAGATTAAAGCGATTTGGGTCTACAATGTGCACACCCTCGCTTATCAACGCCATAGCGGCCCGGCGCTGATAGTAGGCCTCAAGATCCGCCAACTGGGCAAAGTTGTTCACACCTTGAACCTCACCAGGATCATCAGTTTTAATCGCGCGAACAGTACAACCTTGTTTATTCGCGATCTCGACAATATCAGTAAGTAAATATTCACCCTGGTCATTGTCGGTGGTTAACTCACTTAGCCATGCTGTTAGCATAGAGGCTTTCGCCACCATTATGCCGGTATTGATTTCACGGATAAGCTTTTCTGTATCTGTTGTATCCCTTTCTTCAACGATCCGAACGAGCTGCTCACCTTGTTTGATAATTCGGCCATAGTTAAATGGATTTGGGTGATCAACCGTTAGCACACCCAAATCACACTCGGTCTCTATCAACGCTTGCAACGTTGTAATCGGTACAAGTGGCGCATCCCCTACTAGAATTATGACCCGCGCATCCTTATCAAAATCAGGTACTGCTTGAATCACCGCGTGGCCAGTGCCAAGTTGCTCTGATTGCATAACCCAGTTTATGTCAGAAGCTTTGAATGCCGCCTGAATTTGCTCTGCGCCATTGCCAATGACAATATGGATCTTGGTTGGCTTGAGCAGCGTTGCTGTGTCAATCAAGTGAGACAGCATCGGTTTACCGGCAATCTGGTGTAGTGCTTTCGGCTTATTAGACTTCATGCGGCTGCCCATGCCAGCCGAGAGGATACAAATTTGGATATTCTTATTCATCGTTAAAGTTTACTCTCTCACTCTCTGGGAGGATATATCCCTTTTCCATTAACAGTTACGAGTCTCGCTAGCAAAAGTCACGCAAAAAAAAGACGGCTAGTGCCGTCTTTTTCGTCGTTCATTAGGCCTTCCATTTGTTTGAAAAGCCTACTTTCTATATTTCCTGATCGTTCTTAGCATCGCCGCGGTTTCCTGAATATCAGCCTGAACACGACCAAAGTCGATATCTGACTTATTATCAGAAAGTTCCTGTTCGGCTTTCTTCTGTGCTTCAAGGGCCGCTACTTCATCAAGATCATCCGCTCGCAATGCCGTGTCCGCAAGGATCGTAATAGCAGAGGGCTGAACTTCTAGATAACCACCTGAGGCAAAGAAAATCTCCTCTGCACCACCTTCGAGTTTAAGTCGAACGGGTCCTGGTCTAACGCCGGTCAAAAGCGGTGTATGGCCTGGGAATAAACCCAATTCACCAATGGTTCCCGATGCGATAACCGCCTCAACCTGACCGGAGAAGATTTCTTCTTCGGCGCTAACAATGCTGCAATGTACTGTAGAAGCCATAATCAAAAATCCTTAAAGGGTTTTCGCTTTCTCAATTGCCTGCTCAATACTACCAACCATGCTGAAAGCTGCTTCAGGCAGATCATCATATTCACCTTCAAGAATACCCTTGAAGCTTCGAATGGTGTCTGACAGTGAAACATATACACCAGGCTGACCTGTGAAAACTTCAGCCACGTGCATTGGTTGAGAGAAGAACTGGGAAACTTTACGTGCCCGATATACTGTTAGCTTATCTTCCTCAGAAAGCTCATCCATACCAAGAATCGCAATGATGTCTTTCAATTCTTTGTATTTCTGCAATACACCCTGAACATTTTGCGCAACATTGTAGTGCTCTTCACCAACAACGAGCGGATCTAGCTGGCGCGATGTTGAGTCAAGTGGGTCAACCGCAGGGTAAATACCTAGCGATGCAATATCACGAGACAAGGTAACCGTTGAGTCAAGGTGAGCAAAGGTGGTTGCTGGAGATGGGTCAGTCAAGTCATCAGCAGGAACATATACCGCCTGGATAGATGTAATCGAACCTGTCTTGGTGGTTGTAATACGTTCTTGTAATACACCCATTTCTTCAGCCAGTGTTGGCTGATAGCCCACGGCTGAAGGCATACGACCAAGAAGTGCAGATACTTCCGTACCTGCAAGTGTGTAACGGTAGATGTTGTCGACAAATAACAATACATCTTTACCATCATCACGGAATTTTTCTGCCATGGTCAAACCAGACAAGGCAACACGAAGTCTGTTTCCGGGTGGCTCATTCATCTGACCAAACACCATGGCAATCTTGTCTAGTACACCAGCGTCTTGCATCTCGTGGTAAAAGTCATTCCCCTCACGAGTTCGCTCACCAACACCAGCAAATACCGAAAGACCACTGTGTTCTCTTGCAATGTTGTTGATCAGCTCAAGCATGGTCACGGTTTTACCAACACCAGCACCACCGAAGAGACCAACCTTACCACCCTTGGCGAAAGGACAGATCAGATCGATAACCTTTACACCGGTTTCGAGAAGATCTCGACCACCAGCCTGTTCTTCATAAGACGGTGGATCACGGTGAATTGGCATACGAGATTTTTCGCCAATTGGTCCCTGTTCATCAATTGGATTACCTAGCACATCCATGATCCGACCAAGGGTTTCTTCACCAACAGGTACCGAGATGGCTTCATGGGTATTGCTGACTTGCAATCCACGGGCTATACCCTCAGAGCTACCCATCGCAATAGTTCGAACAACACCATCGCCTAGCTGTTGCTGTACCTCAAGGGTCAAATCAACGTCATCGACTTTCAGTGCGTGGTAAACCTGTGGGACATCATCCCGGGGAAACTCAACATCGATGACCGCACCAATTACCTGTACGATTCGTCCGCTACCCATTGTTAAATCCTCTTAAATTTAGGGTCAGAGTAAAAACCTGACCTGAACCAAAATAAATTCTGTTATGCCTGTACCAGGAGCAACGACTCCCATTTATACCGCAGCCGCACCACTCACAATTTCTGAAAGTTCCTGAGTGATTGCTGCTTGACGAGCGTTGTTCATTATCAACTCAAGTTCATCAACCAGGTCCTTGGCATTTTCTGTCGCGTTCTTCATCGCAATCATCTTCGCCGCCTGCTCACACGCGACATTTTCTACCACTGCCTGATAAACCTGACTTTCCAGGAATCGTGTAATCAAACCTTCCATCAATTCTCTGGCATCTGGCTCATAGATATAGTCCCAACGGTGTTTTAACTCATCGTCAGATACTGCAGCGAGCGGCACGAGTTGGCGAATGGTCGGTGTCTGGGTCATGGTGTTAACAAAGATGTTGTTAGCCAAAAATATCTTATCGACCTTGCCCTCTTCGAAGGCATCTAACATGACCTTGATGCTACCGATTAGATCAGCCATTGATGGGTTTTCACTTGAGTGACTTGTCGCAGCTACGACATTACCACCATAGCTTTTGAAGAACTG
>CBDUKY010000106.1:0-8793 GCA_965367925.1 uncultured Pseudomonadales bacterium
ATAATGGTGTAGTGCTTACCATCTCGCTCATATGGGATGTAAATACTGTCACGGGTAGTTCCTGCTTCATCGAAGACGACAACTCTATCTTCACCAAGGAGACGATTAACCAGCGTAGATTTACCAACGTTGGGTCGACCAACAACAGCGATCTTGATACCAGCATTTTCTGGCTCAAGATCATCTTCAACAGGATCCGTATCAATGGCGTCATGTTCTGCGACCACGTCATTGATGAGTAGCTTTACCCCGTGACCATTACTGGCGGAGATAAAAAATGACTGTCCAAAGCCAAGACTGGAAAACTCCCCGGAGACATAGTCGGGATTTTGCCCATCGATTTTGTTTGCGACGAGAATCGTGGGCTTGCTCTGGCTTCTCAGTAGATCAGCAATGGCATGATCCCCTGCTGTTCGGCCAGATTTTGCATCTACAATAAAAAGCACCAGGTCTGCTTCTTCAATTGCGAAGAGCGCCTGATCAGCCATATGACCTTCAATACCATCTTCATCGCCGGTCAAACCACCTGTGTCTATTACAAGATAGTCGAAATCACCTAGCGCACCCTTGCCATATTGTCGGTCACGGGTCAGCCCTGAGAATTCTGCAACAATCGCATCCCTGGTTCGGGTCAAACGATTAAACAGGGTCGACTTTCCTACATTGGGTCGACCTACCAGGGCGATTACAGGAATCATAAGATTCTCTAGCGGAGTTCCAATGCTGTCAGGTGACCACTATTACCCATGACATACATACGTGCACCATCAGCAACAATGGGTGCTCTTATGCCAGCACTATCAATTTTGCGTCGTGCAACAAATCGACCATCAGACTGGGCGACGAGATGTAGGTAGCCTTCAAAGTCACCAATCGCAACATAGCTACTGACAGGTGTTGGGGCGGTAATATCTCGATACAGCAAATCAATATTTGCCCAGACCTCTTTGCCACCAGCATTAACGTCATAAGCCATAATTTCGCTATCTTCAGTGGAAAGATAGACGTTACCAAAACCAAACCCAAGCCCAACAGAGGTTGAGGCTGGTTTCATCCAGCGGATTCGACCGTTGTTAGCGAGATCAACTGCGGCGAGGTTACCCTGATAGGACGCGACATAAAGAATGTTACCGTCCCGAACCATCAAACCATCAATATCTATCAGCCGTTCTAGATCAGACTTGCCCTGTGATGCGGCAATCCTCTGATCAATAACAGGCAAACCACGTTCCTTATCTAGTACCACAACCCGGCCATTCGCAAAGCCAGCCATAACACCATCCATGAGCAATGGTGTGCTGGTACCACGCAGGGTCAAACTAGGAATAGTGGCTGAATATAACCATCGACGTTGACCATCCAGGGCATCAAAACCTGCAACCCGCCCATCAATAGACTGGGCAACGACCAGACGATCTCGTGCTTGTGGTGGTGCTAGCACTTCACTGGTTGTTTTTGCCCGCCAGGCGAGTGTACCGTCACTCTGGTTCATGGCGACAATTTCACCTGCACCAGAACCGACAATTACAAGATCAACGCCTACACCAACACCGCCTGTAATCGTGTCGGTGGAATCAGAGAACGAATTTCTCGCTTCTTCATCAGAGTAGAAATCTTTGATATTTAGTTGCCAGATCTGTCGACCAGTACCACTATCTAGCGCCTTGACCGTGCCGTCAGCAGATGCAGCAAAGACACGACTGCCGGTAAATGCAGGAACAAGTTTTATTTCTTTATCATCAGCACCACGACCAATCCTGGTATCCCAGAGCTTTTGTAGTTGAACTTCTTCTTTAATAGGTAGCAATACTGCTGGTTCACGGACAATTTCATCCTCATCAGAGAACCAACTACACCCTGCTAGAAACAAGGTCAGTAGCAGGAGTCCAAGATATGGTTTAACCCTCACTAGAATCCCCTTGCTCTGTGACTTCTTCGCCGCTAATTGCGATTTCCGTGGCTGGCGCAACGAGGTCCTGAAGTTTCATCTTCAGAAATGGTCGGGTGTCTGGATTCTCAAGGGCATCAAGGGCGCGCTGGTAAGCTTCTCTTGCCTGATCCATTTCACCCATGGCGAAATAGATATCACCGCGCAATTCCTCGTAGGAACTTTTATGTGCACCAGGCTCAACTGAATCTAACTGTGCCAGGGCTTCACCGTAAGTTTCTTTCGCATACTTAACTCTTGCTAGCCGTTCGTTAACAATAACCCCAAGCTCATCATTCACATCATGACTCAAGGCCCAGTTAAGCTCTTCCTCTGCAGTTTCTAACTCACCATCTTCGACGGCAATCTTAGCCAGATGCATCGCGGCAAAATGCGCATAGGTTGATTCAGGGTATTCCGTCTTCAGCTGGTTAGCGACAAACTGTGCGGTGGATTTTCGCTCTTCAGACAAGGTATCGAAGGTACCGACTTCCACTGCCTGGGCCAGATCCTCATAAAGACTGGAAGCAGCATCCGCCGCGGCCATCTTATTAGACTCCCAGGTCCTGAAACCAAAGACACCGGCCAGTACAACGACAATGCCAATTATCAAGGATGTACCATTCTCATCCCACCATGCTTTGAGGGCTTCTACTTGCTCTTCTTCTGTTCTATCGGAAACCACCATTACTCCTTAAGAAAAAACCGTGATAAATGTTCATGTAGTTCGGCTGTTTTAACCGTCGTTTGTTCAATGTTTTCGCGTAAAAACTTTATGCCAACTGTATCATTGGCGACTTCATCCTCCCCGATCACTAGCGTGACCTGGGCATTCTGGGCATCTGCCTTCTTAAATTGCGCTTTAAACTTACCTTCACCGCAATGAACCAGGGTTTTTAGCCCAGGTAAGGCATCTCGCACCAGTTCACCAACAACCAGCGCCTTTTGTCTGGCAGTTTCACCCATGGACGCAACATAGATATCCGTTTGCGCCGTGGCTGCTTGCTTGTCTTCGAGCATCAGGGCAATACGATCTAGCCCCAGCGCGAAACCCACGCCTGGTGTGGGTTTGCCACCAATCTGTGTGACCAGCCCATCATACCGGCCGCCAGCACAAATGGTCCCTTGAGAACCCAGAGACTGGGTTGTCCACTCAAAAACCGTTTTGTTGTAGTAGTCCAGACCGCGCACAATATAGGGATTTACAAGAAAATCTACCCCATGATCGGTCAGCAACTGCTGTAACTGGTCAAAATGCTGTCTGGAATCATCATCCAGGTACTCATCTAGCATGGGTGCATCTTGCAGCAGCTGATGGGTTTCAAGGACTTTGCTATCAAGCACTCTGAGTGGATTCGTCTCGATTCGGCGCTGGCTGTCCGGGTCTAGCTTATCTTTTACCTTAAGTAGATAGTTCACCAGTGCTTCTCGATAGGTCGCGCGAGCCTCGGTACTACCAAGGGTATTGAGCTCAAGGGTCGCCTCGGTTTCTATACCGAGCTTTTTCCATAATCTGGCACTTAGCAGGAGTATTTCTGCATCGATATCAGGTCCGGCCATGCCAAAGCATTCAATCCCTAGTTGTTCAAACTGTCGGTAACGACCTTTTTGTGGTCGTTCATAGCGAAACATTGGGCCGCTGTACCAGAATCTCTGCACCTGATTGAAGAGCAAACCATGCTGTTCTGCGAGCCGAACACAACCGGCCGTGCCTTCTGGACGTAAGGTGATACTTTCATCATTGCGATCGACGAAGGTATACATTTCCTTCTCGACGATATCTGTAGCTTCACCCACCGCGCGCTTAAACAGATGCGTAGATTCAAGCAGGGGTAAGCCTAGCTCTTGATAACCATAACTGCCGAAAACTTCCCTTGCAGCGTCTTCTACCTGACGGAAAATCGCTTTCCGCTCAGGCAATAAATCTTGCATACCTCTTAAGGCTTGAATCTTTGCCACGTCGTTATGAACTCTTACTTATCAGGTTGGCTTCAGCCGCTTGCTTATCAGCGACCCGTCGGCGAATCATCTTTTCTAATTCGTCGATCAAATGTTCGTTATCAACCTTGTGATCAGGTTTACCATCCACATAAACCAGATTGTTAGGTGTAGCACCAGTCAATCCAATCTCTGCTTCTTTGGCTTCACCTGGGCCATTAACAATGCAACCGATAATTGCTATATCAACCGGCGTTGTTATGTCTTCTACCCGACGCTCTAGTTCCTGGATCGTACTAATCACATCAAAGTTCTGTCGTGAGCAGCTAGGACAAGCAACAAAATTCACGCCTTTACTACGCAGATTCAAACTCTTGAGCAAATCAAAGCCGACTTTAATTTCTTCCACAGGATCAGCAGCCAACGATATTCTTATGGTGTCGCCAATACCTTCCATTAACAATAAACCAAGACCTGCTGCTGACTTCACTGTACCGGAACGCAGCCCGCCTGCTTCTGTGATACCAAGATGCAGTGGCTGATCAATCTGGGTTGCAATACCACGATAGGCCTCGATTGCCATAAAGACATTGGAAGACTTCATGCTGAGTTTGAAATTATCGAAGTTTTCTTTATCGAGCAGATCAATATTACGCATGGCCGATTCAATCATGGCCGTGGCGTTGGGTTCCTTGTACTTTCTCAGTAAGTCTTTACCAAGGGAACCAGCATTAACCCCAACACGAATCGGAATACCCTTGTCTTTTGCCGCATCAACCACGGCTCTGATCTTCGCCGGGCTACCAATGTTGCCCGGGTTGATTCGTAAGCAATCGACGCCAAGCTCAGCTACTCGCAGGGCAATATTATGATCAAAATGAATGTCTGCCACCAGTGGCACTTTGGCTTGTTTACGAATCTCGCCAAAGGCTTCTGCGGCATCCATGCTCGGCACCGAGACCCTGATAATATCTGCACCAACATCTTCAAGGCGGCGGATCTGGGCAAGGGTTGCTTCAACATCACAGGTTTCTGTATTGGTCATACTCTGCACAGCGATTGGCGCATCACCACCAATGGGCACATCACCAACCATTACCTGGCGTGACTTCCTTCGGTTTATCTGAGAATCAGCGTACATCTCTAATTACCTACTTTAACTTTTGCGGTATCAACACTGGTTGTGTGTCGAGCTAAATCAATCTTTGTTCCATTGAACACCATGCTTGCTGCTGGTGCTTTACCAAACAACACTTCAAAAGGCGCAACACCATAGACAACAAGTTCGTCGTTTGCCCGGTTTAAATCGCCGTAAATAGAGACGCCATCCGCATCTTCAATTTCAACCCAACAATCGTCGGTAAATTCAAAACGGAGCTCATCATCTCCACCTGCATCAACAGTCTTGGTGCCATTGATCCGGCGAATCGAGATGTTTTTTTCTGCGCTTGCAGTCACTTCACTCGCGGCAACATTAACACCAGGCGTAGTCTCTTCTGGTGTGATCGTCGCTTCCTCGACTGGTGCTGACGATTCATTTATGTCTTGCTCTATGGCGATTGGCTGGTCCTGCACCTGATCGGCTATTTCTTCTGTTGCCAGGGTCAAAGGGCCAGCTGCATCCGTTATTGTTGCTTCTGAACTTTCACTAATAAGCTGCTCGATAGCAGGCTGATCATTAGCAGCCTGAAAGGCCGCAAAGTCGTCAGTTACGGCAGGATCAGCATCAATTGCCGTCTCCGCGACAGGTTCAACCACAACTGGTGCAGCCTCATCTTCGCTAGTAAAAAACCATACCAGGGCGACAATAATAATGAGTCCCACTAGCGCAATAACGCCGGTTTGAATTACCGGGCCAGTGAATTTTATAGAGCCCACTGACTCTTCTGTAACGCCGCGCATCTTTATGACTTCTGGCGCTTTAGTACAGGTCTGATCAAAGCTTGCGACAACCAGATCAGCATCCAGGTTAACCATCTTGGCGTAGGATCTTAAGTAGCCCCGGACAAATGCCTGCTTGGCGATCTTGTCCATTTCATCCGCATCGATGAGCTGAATATATGCCGGGGTAAGAAATAACTCCTGGGCTACATCATGCTGTGTTAAGCCCATTGCTTCTCGTGCCTCGCGCAACATGGTTGCCGCGGAGGGTAGTATATTTTCGCCGTTATCTATTACCGTGTCGGTCATTTTCGATCCATCGCCTCGAGCTCGCGGTACTCAGGAGAATTGGGAAAGATATTCTTTAACGATAAAGCGCAACTCGCTTCATCATTGTTCGCTTTGAATACCCTCGATATACGCACGCAAAATAACAGGCTCCGTGAAGATGGTCCGCCAGCTGCTGCATGGCGACGATAAAAGTCTCGTGCCTCACCATATTTTTGTTCTTTAAATCTGATCTCTGCCAATTCCAACAGGGCGCGACTCTGACCGGGGTTTAGCTGGGTTGCCCGGAGAAACGCCTGTTCTGCTTCAACTGGCATATTGAGTTGTGAGTAAGAGACACCGAGATTCTCAAACACCTGCGGCCGGTTGGCATAAAACCTGTCTTCCGATGCCACAAGCAATTGTTTTACCGCATCTGCATAGCGCTTTTGCTGGAACAAAAACGCACCATAGTTATTTCGTGCAAGGGTAAAATTTGGATCAACCTGGATCGCCTTTTTGACATGGGTTTCCGCCAATCCAAGCTCACCTTCCAACTGAAACACGAGACCGAATGCGTTATGCACCAGGGGTGAGTTTTCATCCAATGACAAGGCACGATTCAAATTGTCTTTCGCGCGACCATATTCGCCATTTCTGATATAGCCAATACCGAGGTCTACAAGGGTTTTGATTTGCCGCTCTGGTGTCGCCGGCTTCATCTGGCTGCCACCAATCGTCTCAGTGACGCAGCTTGTTAACAGACTAGCCGCTAGAATTATTGCAGCAAGATTCCAAAGCTTATCTTTCACGCAGATACTCCTACAGCGATACGACGATACTTTTCTTGGCGACGAGTTTTATCTTCAACTGCGCCAACAAGTTGACCGCAAGCTGCATTGATATCTTCACCGCGAGTTGTTCTCACCATGACGTTGTAACCAGCTCGAACGAGCCGTTCCTGAAACGCTCTGACCGCAAAGGACGAGGGGCGCTTATAACCTGAACCAGGAAAGGGATTAAATGGGATTAGATTGATTTTGCAAGGAAAGTCAGCCAATAACTTTGATAGCTCTTCTGCATGCTCCGGCTGATCGTTGATTTTATCAATAACGGTATATTCGACCGTCACTGTTCGCTTCTCACCCCAGTTTTCAGCATAGGATTTACATGCAGCTAACAATTCTTCAATGGGGTATTTTCTATTCACAGGAACTAGCTGATCACGAAGCGGATTATTCGGTGCGTGCAAAGAAATCGCGAGGGAACAGTCTGTTGTTTCTTTTAACTTGTGAATACCAGGCACGACCCCGGCGGTTGAGATGGTGACTTTACGCTTGGAAATCCCGTAACCCATGTCATCCATCATGATGCTAACCGCTGCAATCACGTTATCGAAGTTGAGCAATGGTTCGCCCATACCCATCATCACTACATTAGTAACGACCCGCTCTCTATCTGGAAAAGCTTTTTCCAGGGTTCGCTTAACGATCCGTAGCTGGCCAATGATTTCCGAGGCGGTAAGGTTACTGTTAAATCCTTGCTTACCAGTCGAGCAAAAGCTGCAATCGAGTACACAACCTACCTGGGATGAAACACACAAGGTGCCTCTATCGCCTTCTGGAATAAATACGGTTTCAACCGCGCTGCCGGATTCAGATTTCATCAACCATTTACGAGTACCATCACTTGATACCTTTTCAGTCATCACTTCAGGTTCACGTACTTCAGCCATCTCATTAAGCTTTTTGCGTAATGGCTTACTGATATCAGACATATCATCGAACACATCCATGTCACGATGATGAATCCATTTCATTATTTGTTTGGCGCGATAAGGCTTCTCACCAAAAGATACAAGCAGCTCACCCAGTTGTGCCTGGGACATGCCGAGTAGATTAATCTTGGGAGAAGCCCCGGAGCTCATCGCTTATCGCTCGCAGATCTGATCGGCAGAAAAGAAGTAAGCAATTTCACGGGCAGCTGATTCAGGCGCATCAGAACCATGTACGGCGTTCGCATCAATAGATTCTGCGAAGTCTGCGCGGATAGTACCTGGATCTGCTTCTTTTGGATTTGTTGCACCCATCAGTTCGCGATTTTTCATCACGGCGCCTTCACCTTCTAATACCTGAAGAACAACAGGACCAGAGGTCATGTAGTCAACAAGATCATTGTAGAAAGGACGACCTTCATGCTCGGCATAAAAACCCTGGGCTTGTTCTTTAGTCAGCCGTTCCATACGTGATGCAACAACGCGTAATCCAGCTTTCTCAAATCGGGAAACAATTTCGCCGATAACGTTTTTGGCAACCGCGTCCGGCTTGATGATAGAGAAGGTTTTTTCAACCGCCATGTGTACTACTCCTAAACAAAATTCAAAATCACCTGGGCAAAACGCAGCAGGCGTAAAAAACCCGTTATTATACGCGGCTTCCGGCTAAAAATGTCCGAAAAGACGGCGTTAATTTTTCTTAAAGTCGTGATATCCAGCAGCGTTCGGACAATCTGGCCGTACTGGAAACAGATACTTTCGTCAGTCGGGATAACGTTGGATGAAGTGAATGTCGCGAATCCATCCAGACCCAGGCTCGCAATCGTGCCGGGGGCGGCGGATTCTAACGGGAAATAGGCTATTTTACGAGGTATTCAGCAGCTTGCGGCTAACTTGTCAGACGCTATTCCGCCTCTTCGATCCAGGCCGCCTGGATTGCTTCGAGGATCTTCTCGCCAGACCGATTGGGGTCGTCATCGAAGTCAGGTAACTCGGTAATCCATTT
>CBDUKY010000107.1:0-8790 GCA_965367925.1 uncultured Pseudomonadales bacterium
ATAGCCCTGGCCAATTGCTTCACTTTGAAGGCGGTGTACCGACGTTCTTTCCAGCGTCACTTGTTCCACGTTGGTAGCCTAGAGAAGAATGGAGTCTAAAATCATACAACAGTGAACTCACAAAATCGCATGTCGGCATTAGACAATGACACGATGGCAACTAGCTCAAGAACGGCGTTTACCTGGTTTAGTATGTTTCTCCCGCTTTCCTATGCCACTCACCCTGTTAATTTTACGAGGCTGAATACTGCTAGCGGATGCAATAATTTCACCATCATATTCAAATGAATTTTCCCCATCTATGTAAGGAATTGCTGCAATAAATATCTCTTGTTTAATCAGCTTCTCGATCGCGGCAACATTGCGACGCTCATCGCCACCCATTAGCGAGATTGCAACACCACGCATTCCCGCACGACCGGTCCGACCAATACGGTGGACATAGTCTTCTGCATGACGCGGGATATCATAGTTAATGACTAGTGGTAACTGCTCAATATCCAGACCTCGCGCTGCAATGTCCGTGGCGATAAGAATCTGGATCTCACCGTTCTTAAATCTCTGCAAGGTTTGAGTACGCTGATGCTGGGACTTATCACTATGGATCGCAGCACAACTCAATCCTTTCTCTCGCAAGTAAGCATCAGCAAGATTAGCGTTTCGGCGGGTGCGCGCAAACACCAGACATTGTTGTTTATTGTTGGCAAGCAGGTAGTAAATAATATCCGGCTTTTCGTTTTGCTCTACTTCATAAATAATCAACTTTACATTATCAGCAGCTTTGTTTAATCGTTGGGATTTCAATATAACCGGATCTCGTAACAGACCGTCGGTAAAACGATTAATCTGGTCATTAAAAGTTGCTGAAAATAATAAATTTTGACGTTGACGTGGGAGCTGATTTAGCAGCTGTTGGATTTGCTCCTGAAAGCCCTGATCCAGCATCCTATCAGCCTCATCTAACACCAGCGTTTCCACCTGACTGAGATCCAATTCTTTCTGCGCCAATAGGTCTAGCAAACGTCCTGGGGTGGCAATGAGAAAATCAACGCCATTACCAATTTTGCGGATTTGTTGATTGATCGGTACGCCTCCATAAATCACGGCATGGCGTAGCGGTAGTTCCCCAATAAATAACCCAACGTTATCGTCGATTTGTTGTGCCAATTCACGGGTTGGCGCAAGACACAGCACGCGTATGGGTCGACCCTTCGCTGGCCTGGTTTGCTGGAGCTTATCTAACAACGGTAGAACGAAGGCTGCCGTTTTCCCGCTACCTGTCTCGGCAGAGGCCAGCACATCGCGCTGGGATAAAATTGGTGGAATGGCGAGCTTTTGAATTTCTGTGGTCTGGCTGTAGCCCAGATTATTAAGGGGTTTAGCAAGTGATTCGGAAAGGCCTAGGCTAATAAACGGGTTCATGGGGTGTGCACGAAATTCTGAGTAGGTCGCGCATTGTATAGGTTATCCAGCCATTTTGAGGATAATTCTTAGGATTTACCCCCGTTGATTGCCTGATTCCTTGCTATTTTTGTCGCCTTTTCGCAAACAGCTGTATCTGAGAGCAATATTGCATAGCTAATGTCTACTGGCTTTTTGTTTACCTTTTCGATCCTCACCTTGCGAAGGGCATTTTCGTCCTTTTCCTTTAACGCCTTGTGTAACCGCTGCGCTGTAACGAAGGTATCGTTGCCATCGGCTTCCTTATTACTATGAACGTAAACCCCAGGGCCAAAGCCTGCTTCACGATTAGATTCGTCGATTCGTACCGGTTTTATCGATAGCGAGATAAATGGGTTCGCCAGAACATCCGCATTTGCCAACGAATCGTCACAGGCTATTGGTGTACCCATCTCCGCTGTTGCGATCACCTGATTTTGTAACGTTTCAATGCTTGCCTCTGCAAGTGCGACCATATTGTCACGTTCGTGACTAACGTATAAGCCAAATCCAACAGCAACAGACACAACGACCCCAAGGATCGCAGTAACCCACTCTGAAATCAGAAGCCCGTATATTTTTCTCATAACCATTCACCTGTGAGGCGCAACAACATTATTCTAGACATCTTACTCAGCAAAGAATGTGCCAGCGCCCTGGGTGCTCAAACGGCACCCTGGACAATAGCCCAATGGCTTGTTGCAAACTACGCTTTGAAAGCCCCCTACTCAGGTCAAAGAAAACCCTATTCGCCGCCCACACAACAAGCATTGCTAGCATGGTAGACCAACGCGCCAGCAACCAAATTGTCTAACGATATTACAAAGGGCTCAAAAGCTAACCATGGCTAACATATTGCCCTGATAACACGCGTAATACCTGTTCCAGGCGATATCTATGCACCGCCAAAGTGCTGGTCGCCCAACTAAGGGGCACCAAAAGGAAGCGAATGAGTTCTCCTTCAAAATGCTTGTTTCATTTTATGGCCTTTCGCAAACACAGGGCTTCGGCAATATGAGTCACGGCGATGCCCCGCAACAAAGGAGTATCAAGTGAGTGACCACTCGCTATGGATCGCACAGGAAACAGCCTCAGCATCAGAATTGACACCTACCTGACCATTGGCCTTTTTCTTGCTCTCAAAAAGCCCATGCAAACAAATTTAAGTATGGCGATGGAGATCAAACACGATGAGTGATCAAGCAATGGACTCAGTTGAGTTTACAACCAAAGAAAGCACGTCCGGCAAAACCTGGAGCATAAGAGACACCGCCTGGACAGTTGCCCAGCCAATTCTGGTGTTGGGATCAATGTTTCTCGTTGCCACCATGGTGTCGGGAGAATGGATGAATCATAAGTTGTATGCCCTCGTGATGATCATGCTGCCTATTCCACTACTCATTGCTGCGGAGCGATTCTGGGCAAAACGTAAAGACTGGTTACTTAAACCCAGCGAATTGGCCGAGGACGGATTCTGGCTCGCATTTGGTGCATTTCTTTGGGGACCTCTTATCAGCGGGTATTACAGGACACCAATATCAGAAGGTTTTAGAGCAATTCGCGACCGATCGCCACTGGACATCACTATCGCCCCTGAAACAGCACTTGGACTTGTGGGTGGCGCACTGTTACTTCGAATCTTATCCAGCTTTATTTACTACTGGTTACACCGGGTGCAGCATGAGTCACTATTCTTCTGGCGCATGCATGCTACTCACCATCACATTACTAAAATGAGCTGTATGCGCGGCGCGAGGACTCATCCGCTAGAATATCTTTCACTCGCCATCAGCACGCCAATCATCCTCGCCTTGTTAGGTGCCAGTGACAACGTGATAGCAGTATCTGCAGCCTTCGGCGTCTGGAACGGCAAATTGAACCACTCAAACCTACCGTTAAAGTCCATGCCTGTCTATGACTGGGTGTTTGCAACAGCACAGCAACACCACGTTCATCACGCACACAAAAGAGAACAGGCTGATAGTAATTACGGTTGCAATATTATCTTGTGGGACCGAATTTTTGGTACCTATTGCGGCGACACCGAGGTTGGACAGATAGGCGCGGGGAAAGCGGTTCCTCTCTCTATCAAAGAGCAACTCATGCTGGCCTTCTACCCTAACAAAAGACTTATTGACCTATAGCACTATAGTCGAGTCGTCAGCGCTCTTATTCATCCACCTTTCAGCCGTTAAAATTATGAAGGAACAAAAATACTATGAACGAACTGAAGCTTATATTTTTCGCTCTGGGCACATTGGCGTTTTTTGCTAACGTTTTTTTGGCTATTCAGCATCCAGACCTCGTTGAAAGACCTATTGGAGAAGAACAGATGGTTAGCGACCATCCATTGCGAAAATGGGATCACCTCATTTCATGGGTAATGTGGAGCAGTTGGGGGGTAGCTGGTCTACTTACATTTCTTGATCGTGCCGGCTATAAGGATCTGCTAGATTTTTAGGAATTATTCGATTCAGTGAGGCAAAAATCCCTGGCACCAGCATTCACGCAAGCTCCTGATTAACAGCGGCAAAAACCGCAGAGGTATGGGTATATAAGAGCAACTGTCCGGCATTCTGGATCGAGTGTTCAGCACTTCGAGTGCCAATCGCCTCACTGCCATTCAAGTAACGTATCTGAAACGGTTTATCATTTGTCACCTCAAGCTCTGCACACTGACGTCCAAGATTCGCCGCGAAGTCAGCAATACTCGCCTCATGTGATGCGGATGCAGGGAGCTTTACTTTGAACCCCTCATTCAGCAAGCCCGTATCAGCTTTACTCGGGGAAAAATATCCTTTCGCATATTCTTCCTCACCTATGCGCTTGATGTAAGTACCTCTCGCCCTAACAACAAACTCAAGGGCCGGTGCCGCACGACTTGCCGTCAGCGCCACAAGGTACTGAATCCAATCCGCTGAATTCACTTCACCACCAGCGGTTACTTGCGGCACATTGAGGGCGATCAGTTCAGTTATAGGCATTGACGAGGCGGCATTATCTGCTAACACTGCCGCCACACTCCGCCCTGTGGACAGCACCTGAACATGATCAATACCAAGCTGAGGTAAGATTTCGGAAGGCTGCCATGGGTGATGAAACATGCGCGGGACAATAACCCTTCGACCGCTGTTAACCAGGGACTTTAATAGCTCTTCAGGTAAGTCAGTTTCAAATTCACTATCTAGTAATAGTAAGCAAGGCTTGCCGCCTCCTGGCCCCAGGTCAAGATAGGTGAATAGCGCGCCTCCAGCCATAGAACGATGCCGACGAGTGCCCCAACTGGTTTGTTCGCCAACTGGTAACTGTTGTGCCGAAGCAGTTTCCAAAAGACCGAGTACAGTTCTGACCAGATCAAGCTGATTGTCGACACCCACTTTCTTTAGAATCGTTCGCACCTGGGTTCGAACCGTCTCGAACGCGCGATTTCTATCCTCCGCAATCTGGCGGGTACTTTTCCCCTCCACCAGTGCTCGGACTATACTGACTTCAACATTCCCCAGACCAAACTGATCTTGTAGCAGGGGATCAAAATTGTCAGGCCAGAGCATTTGTGTCGCAGTAACGTTCGCACTGCCATTTTCTATTCTATGACGCGCAAAGTTACTTACGATCATGGTTATATCAGCCGCATCTTTGATTGGCATCACAACCCGCGTGAGTTGCTGGTCATTGGCGACGGCTATTTCTCTTGCCACTTTGAGTAAATAACTGACATCTGCGCTTTCAAGCAGGCTTCTTGCAGACGCATTTGCACTATGAGGGTTGCCCTCAGAATCAACCTGAAACATTGGTAGATGATTATTTAAATTACTCGACGTATTTAGCTGCTCTGATTGTCCAAACTGAATCAACATGCTATTGGCTTGCTGGATATGGACTAACAAGTCCTGGGAGGGCGCATCTACTTGCTGCAGAAATTCTACCCAGTCTCTGGCAAACTGATCAAAAGAAAGCGGATTTAGGGTTGCCTCATAAATCTGTTCAATTAGATGTAATTCATACTCTGTCTGTTTCATCGTCTAAACATACCGTACTATATAACCTAACAGCTAGTAGTGGTGGAACATTCGAGAATGGTAATCGAAGTAACCTCTTCTGACCTTCAGCCCGAAGCTGGTTTCATTGGTAGCGTTTATCGCGCATCCCTTGAACCACAGGCCTATGACGACTTAATGAACAGTTGGGATAACATCTTATCTAACCTGTTGGCGGCAGCATCAGAAGCACCTGAAATCGACGCAATTGAAAAGCAGCTTTCTTCCCTTAAGCCTCATTTTGATCGTGGGCTTGAAGCACTCGACCGGGTTGGCCGACACCCTTCTGCTGCCAACTTAATGGATATTGATCCGCGAGCGGCTTTAGGCCTGACGGTCGATGGTACCGTCACCTATAGCAACGAAATTGCCCAGATTATGTTCGGCGGTTCCATGCCTGAATCAATACCTGCTCTGTTAGATGAGGTTGCATCAACACAGCTACTCGATCGTTTAACTGACTACCAGGCAGGCAACACATCACATCCGGAACCGCTCATCTTAATATTCAAACCGGCTAAAGAAGCCTCAGCTTCTGCAGACGGTCGGCTAATGGCGCTGCTGCCACTACAAGACGGCACCTTAACCACAGACGGAACCATCGGCAGACTAATTGCTGTAGAGCTAGCCTGGAATGATGCGGCAGGTCACTGGGTTCGTACGGCTTTTAATCTAACCACAGCTGAGGTTGAAGTATTGAGAAACCTCGTTGATGGTGGTTCGCTACAGACATTTGCCAAAGAAACAGGTAAATCTATCGAGACTGTCCGCTCCCAACTAAAATCTATTCAGAGAAAAACCGACACAAGATCCCAGACCGAACTAGTTAGACTATTTATGGGATTCAATCATGTACCACCAGAACAAAATGCAACACTGGGTAGTAAGCGAGTACGTACTGTTGCATCTCACTTTATTCAGCTCCCAGATGGTCGACAACTGCAGTTCGATGAGTTTGGTTCTAGTTCTGGTCGACCTGTGGTATTCCTCCATGGAATGCTAGATGGCACTGAGCCGCCACCTGTCACCCAGCAAGTTTTGGCAGCTCACAACATTCGGCTGATCTGTCCCTGGCGCGCAGGGTTCGCTGAATCATCAGCACTGGATTGCCCTGATGAGGCAAGACCAGACCAGTATGCAGATGACTTGTGTTTTCTAATGAAAAACCTCGCAATCAGTTGCTGCCCATTGATTGGTCATCTATCTGGATCACTGTTTGCTTTTGCCGCTGCAGCAAAACATCCAGACAATTTCTCTGCGCTGATCAGCGTCGGTGGGGCAGTACCTATTGTCTCGGATGTGCAAATTAGTTTGATGTCGAGACGACAGCGAATAATTGCCCTAAGCGGCAAATATACCCCTCGCTTACTGCCTTTTATATTGCGTGCCGCACTCGCGCAGATAGACGCAGGCGGGGTCGATAAACTGGTCAACGCCATGTATGAAACATCCTCTGCGGATGGCCAGATAGTCGCTGACCCCGTCTATGCAAACGCCGTCTACCAGGGTTATCGAGCCTCTGTAGCCCAGGGATATAGCGGCTTTCAGCAAGATGGCGTACAGGTGTTAAAAGACTGGTCAGCCTTTATGCATGGGACCCTCATCCCTGTCACCCTTATCCACGGGGAAGAAGACCCAACGGTCAGGTTATCCACCGTGAAAGATACCCTGACCCGGCATCCGACATTCAACTTGCAAGTGCTGCCAGGTGTCGGCCAACTAGTCTGGTACGCGGCTCCTGAACGGGTCATAGCAGCCATCTTGCCCTACCTGGACAATCAATAGCGCAGAATACTCCAGTTGGGTGATGGGTTCTTACTGGCCCACAAGGGAAGATACGTCCAAATTCGCAACAGTATATTCCCATGAAAGCCCTTGTGATCCGACTCGTACAATTTTCTTTGCTTCTCAGCCTCTCTACCATTAGTACAGCTGACGTGGTTTCCGTCACTTACGATGGGGTCATAGATGACATCTCAGGCAATCAAGATTTCACAAATGCCTATCAGACGGCCAGCACATTTCACGGCGTATTCAACTATGACCCAACAGACCCTTCACAGCTCCTGGATAATAGCCTCGTCGTGCTGAATGCTGCGAATCAAGTGATTATGAGTTTTACCTCTGCAGATAATCGCGAGCTATACCTGGTCAATGCATTCTCAGGTCCAGCAGACAACATCTATTTCGAAGAGCAATACTCCACCCCTGGTTTTTCGGCATTACTGGCCGATGCTACTAACGGCATAACCGCCGAGCTCTTTTTAGACATCTACGACGCCACCGGATCCTTATTAACGGCAGATAATCACTGGCCAGTGGACATACTCAATCTTGGTCAAGGTGATTACCACACAACTCTATCAATCAGTCTGATTGACCAGGACACCATTGGCACGCTTGTCGGTGGTATTCCCTCAGCAGTGCCTGCCCCCTCTAGCATGATTCTATTGCTGTCGGGCTTGTTACTACTACGAAGGCGACCACGAAAACTATAGAAGTTGATAACCAGCCATAGCGAATTTGTTGGCATCCAGTCACAGCAAAAAGGATAGTGTGTTATGAAGACAGCATCTCAACTAATACTGACCTGCGTACTAATCGCTATTAGTTCATACACACTGGCCACTCCAATAGACATCACCTATGCCCGTACTCTTGTAAATGCCAGTGACACAACACGCGATGGAGGCGTCGATGAGATCAGCAACGACGTCACTTTTGGCAGTAGGATATTGAATGCTGTAGAGGGTGAGAGTTTTTCTCAAATCAATGTTAATTGGTCAGATCTTGGTGACGCTGCAGTACTAGACTATGAATTTGATATGTTCCGTGTTGGTGACTACCGCGCCGCCGCCAGAAACGCCGACACCATCTATTTTACCGCAACCCAGGACACGACATTTTCTTTATCAGCCATTTTTGAAGCGAGTGATATTGGTGGTGCTTCTGCTTTCCGAAGCTATGTGACCCTGTTAGATCGAACAACAGACACTACTTTGTTTCTAGACCTCACCGAATCAACAAACACTATTGATGCTAGCTTTGTGCTAGGCGATATGAATGACGGAGACTCCTTAAATTTGTACGAAGGAAGCCTCACCGGTAACCTGTTCACGGGCCACGATTACTATTTTGCATTTCATCACACGACCTTAAATTATCCCATGACCAATCAAGGTGGTTCCGCATCAGGTTGCATGACCCTCGCTATCGGCACGACCACCAATGGTTATTGCGGTGCCACTACGACTGTGCCCGCACCATTTACCTTTGCCGTATTCGGTATTGGGCTGCTGATGGTTGGTTTGCA
>CBDUKY010000108.1:0-8780 GCA_965367925.1 uncultured Pseudomonadales bacterium
TCCCGGGCTGCTCACATAGTTCGCCATCAAGGCAAACGGAGACAAAGCCGGATCGATGCCCTGGACTACTAAACTGTTGCCGTTGACCATTAATGTCTAGTTCAACAACAGCGTCTGCACCTAATTGTCGTACAAGAATAAGTAACACCTGGTCTGAACGAACAGGTGTTACTTCTCCATACGGAAGTTGGTATTTCATCCGCCCCCTGATTGTCCTGTATGGATGCCGGAAGATGTAATGACGCCGTTATCGCGCCAGATAAAGATCAGTACCAATCGACCATCTTCCTTGTATAGGGTTAATCTGACATCAAGTTTCGGTGTACTTGTTTTATAGAAATCTGATTCGAGCACATCAAAAGGCGATAGCTTGAATTTGGCCTTATCAAGTCCAGGCATACCCACAAATCCCGACTTGACCCTGGCGGTTATCGTCGTCTTGTTTGCGATAAGTTCAACCGTGTCACCTGCTTTTGGATACAGCCCATCATATTCGGGCATTCTTATTGATTCGCCCAGTATCAAGGTACCTGCCCAGTCTTTTAATGCCATTTTCTTCTCCAAATTTTGTTAGCGGATAACCTTTTCTAACCTCAGGTCGTGCGGATAATGCCTTCGTACCATTGCTAATCTTTCCTGGCCTGCTTCACTGTACAGAGAATACTTAGACCCTTTGGCCACCGATACGAGGGTCTCAGCAACGAGCAGACTGCCAACCATACCAAGCTGATTGCCCCGATCTGATTGATTGGGGTTATCCAGCCAATCTTCTGCAAGAAGGTA
This sequence comes from uncultured Pseudomonadales bacterium, assembly GCA_965367925.1. Classification (GTDB taxonomy): domain Bacteria; phylum Pseudomonadota; class Gammaproteobacteria; order Pseudomonadales; family Azotimanducaceae; genus JAHRVQ01. Next base: position 784 of record CBDUKY010000108.1, read on the forward strand.
ATACCACAAAGGAATGTTGTCCTTCATCGTTCGCTTTTTGAGCAGTTTCATTTCAACCTTCTTATCTCTTGGCTCAAAATACTTGCCATCGGCGAAATCAGCACTTTCAAATACATTGATCTTTTCGCCTAGCTCAGGGTTTTGTTCAAGCATCAATCTGCGAACCTCAGTGGCAACTGCCTGACCTGACGGCAGCCCCATTGATAAGCCTCGTCGCAAATTTCGAAGCGCTAGCGGGTCAGCTATCGCATCCAGATGGGCCAGATGGTGACTGACTGACGGCGAGATAAACTTCGCCTTGTTTAGCGCAGATTTTCTGCCTATGTTAAAAAACAATCGCCAATCTACTGCTGCGTCATCACTCAATCGTGGTAATCCAGCCAGACCACGACTGCCTGTATGTGCGAGGATTTTACTGAGCGAAAAGCTACCGGTGCTAAGCGCATAATTACTACGCACCATACTATGACCAAACCGAAATCCAGCGAGGGCAACTTCCAGAGGAATTGCCGCTCGTTGACCAACCAGACTACTCAAAAGGAAAGCGTTATCTTCCTTGACGATATATTGATAAACATCTGGATGGCATATCTGGTTTAGGAAGTCATTTAGAACAAGATACTGAAATAGAATAATTGTGTTTTTGCGGGCAGATTCGAATGCATCCTGAGCTGGCAAATAGCGGACCTTGTCACAGAAATCATTATGAATATTCATCCACGCCAGATGCATCTGACCAAGCAGCAAATTGTCATCGTTTCTCAGGTCTGGAATTCTTGGTATCCCGCAACCATCACGAGGTAGATCCTCGCTGGCACCTTTTGGATAAGTTTTACCAATACCAAACTTACCCGTGGTTCTATCCAGGAACACGCGCGGATCATAAAAACCATCACCGTAGAGGCTATCTAAATCAAGGGATGGGCTAGCTGGTCGCGGTGCGAACTGCGAGTCACTTAATCTGGACATATCATGGGCAACCATCTGACCAAAATAGGTGTAGCCAGCCGGTATATCGGAAGTACCGGGTAATCTGGCAGCCATGACATCCGCCATATTGACTAGATCTTGATCCAGATGCTCTGCTGGCGGGAGGTTTCTAAACAATAAGAAACTTGAACCCATTTGATTCGCATGTTGATTCATAATCTGACCTGAGAAGTTAGTCGAAAACCCATACCTAGGTTAATGCTCTATCAGTGTTTGAATCCACGCTTTTATCTCAGGGCGTTGTATCCAAACAATTTATCCATGGCTCGCTGGCCAGCAGATTGCGCTGCCAGGTCACGAAACCAGGCCTTCACACCTGATAGATGGAACAGGGTAGCATTTCGCCTGGAGCCATTTTGGATCCAGGCAGTTCTTGCGTGCCTTAAATGCTCATATTGGTTCAGACTAGCCGCGACTTCTGTGCCAGTATCAAGACAGTTCGCTAGCACCATCGCATCTTCAATGGCCATTGCGGCTCCCTGCGCCATAAATGGTAATGTGGGATGACAAGCATCACCTAGTAGGGTTACCCGTCCCTGCCCCCAGCGAGACATGGGTGCACGATCGTATAGTGCCCACTTATAGATCGAATCTTCATCTGCGCAGTGAATCAGCGACTGAATCGTCGAATGCCAGCCGGCAAAATCCGACCTGAGTTCATGAAGGTCGCCGCGCTCTGTCCAGGACTCGACATCCCAACCTGCTTTCTCTACAACGCAAACACAGTTCACAAGCTCACCTTGTCGAACATAATAGTGAACAAAGTGTTTTCCCGGCCCCCACCAGGCGGTCGACATTGGTTTTATCAACCCCTCAGGTAATCTGTTGGCAGGTACCAGTAAGCGCCATGCTACATTCCCTGTGTAACGGGGAGCTGAATCTCCCCAGAGCAGTGAATGAATATTCGAATGTATACCATCCGCACCGATTAAAAGATCAGCCCTTATGACAGTGTCATCAAATGAAACCTGAACACCGGTTTCGTCTTGAGAGAAATCACTAATTTTTATACCTGTCTTTAGCGTAACCGTCGGACATTCTTTAAGCGCCGCCATCAGCACTTGAAGTAGATCCCCACGATGAATGTGGTAGTAGGGTGCACCAAAGCGTTCGGCTACTTCAGCACCTAGTGGTGTTTCACCAATCACCTTACCCGTACGCCAATGGCGGAACTGGGTCGCTTCCGGCAAAAAAGCACATCCTTTCAACGCCTTCTCAAGCCCTAAATGGTGAAGCACCCGACTACAGTTAGGTGACAATTGAATACCTGCGCCTGGTGTCGACACTGCTTCTGATTGCTCAAACACAGTAATATCAAAGCCGTACTTTGCGAGACAAAGTGCAGAGGTAATTCCACCAATGCCACCACCGACAATAATGACTTTTAAATTTTCCACTGGGGGCTACCGACTGACATAATCATTTCGATTCTAGTTTGAGGGTCAATATGTTCTTGAACAGAGAAGTGTTTATAGCAAAATCTTCTCGCACTTTCAGGGTATATAACCATGCTAGACTTTAGGTCACCACGAAAACCGTGTTGGATTTAGAAAATCAATCAGGAGGCAGTATGTTTAGTCATATTATGGTCGGTGGAAATGACATCGACGAATCAAAGAAGTTTTACGATGCCGTGCTCGGCACGCTGGGTGTAGCACCAGGTGTTATTGACCCAAATGGTCGATGCTTTTACTTCACCGACACTGGCATTTTCGCCATTAGTAAACCAATTGATGGCGAACCTGCCAGTCATGGCAACGGCAGCACGATTGGCTTTGCCGCGAAAGATGCTGCAACAGCGGATGCCTGGCACGCTGCTGGCCTGGCTAATGGCGGAGTGACTTGTGAAGATCCACCCGGTGTTCGAGAAGGTGCTGGCGGTAAGCTTTATCTTGCCTACCTGCGTGACCCGTCAGGCAATAAGATTTGTGCTCTGCATCGTATGGGCTAATCGAGCCAATACACACTTGTTGTAATCTGTGACCATGCCCATCAATATGGTGGGCATGGAACAGTTCATTACTCTGATTATTGCGTTTTCCCTACTTGCGATCATCTTCGGTCTTTGTGAACACTACTGGCCAGCAATCAAGCATCAACCTGATCTTTTCCGGCGCGATCAATTTAGACTCGATTTCTTCTACTGGTTTTTCAATCCCTTTGTCACCAAAGCCGTTACAACCTTTTGCGCCGCCACGGTCATCTTCTTTTTAATCGGGATAACCGATCTTGATTTTGATCACATCAAGGTCCATGGGTTCGGCCCCGTTGCCAATCAACCCTTCTGGTTGATTGTTTTAGAAATGCTATTTCTAAGTGATCTACTAGGCTATTGGCTCCATCGTGCATTCCATCGTCTACCGGACCTCTGGGATGTGCATGCAATTCACCATAGCTCGACAACATTAGACTGGTTGTCTGCGGTTCGAATTCATCCGTTGAATGACATTATCACCAAAACGATACGCATCATTCCTTTTGTATACCTTGGCTTTCCACTGACTGCATTATCAGCCTACCTGCCAATCTTGATTCTCTTTGCCGTTTTCCAACATGCAAATGTCCCCTGGCGTTTTGGCCCCCTCGGCTACGTTATCACCTCACCTTTTTATCATCGTTGGCATCACACGGCAGCCGAGGAAGGTCTAAATAAAAATTTTGCAGGTCTTTTCCCTGTCATCGATATGATGTTTGGCACCTTCTATTTACCTAAACACCAACCTACTCAATTTGGCGTTAAGGAATCGATACCATCCGGGTTCGTTCAACAAATGCTGTATCCATTTAAGCCAGACCGACAAGTAGAAGGGACTTACACCAGCCCCGGAAATTGACCACCGTCCAGCAACAGGTTTTGTCCCGTCACATAGCCAGCGTGGACACTGCATAAGAATGCCGCATAGGCACCAAACTCATCTGGCTCACCAAATCTCTGAGCTGGGATTCTGCGTTTAGCATTTTCTTGAAAGGCCTCGACTGTTGAACCATTTGCTGCAGCAAAGCGCTCATGGTTTGAACGTAATCGATCGGTTTCAAACTGGCCGGGTAACAAGTTGTTGATCGTCACATTATGCTGAGCGATATCTCTCGCCACGCCACCAACATAGCCTGTTAGCCCTGCTCGCGCACCATTAGACAAACTAAGCATCGCGACAGGCGCTTTAACCATATGGCTCGTGACATTGATAATCCTGCCAAATTTACGTTCTATCATCCCAGGCAGTGCGGCATTAATTAGCTCAATCGCAGATAGCATGTTCGATTCCAATGCACGCATCCAATCTTCATGGTCAAAGGACAAGTAGTTACCGACTGGAGGACCACCTGCATTGTTTATTAAGATATCTGCATCTGCTACTTGAGCTGTTAACGCTAATCTCGCTGCTCGATCAGACAGATCTACTGACATGGTTTCCACCTCACGCCCGCTTTCGGCAGATATATCCCTGGCGCTGGCCTCAAGTTTGTTTTCATCCCTCGCCACAATTAAAACCTCAGCCCCTTCCTTTGATAGTGCTAACGCAATCGCTTTACCAAGCCCGCTACTGCCGCCACAAACAGTAGCCTTTTTCCCTGTAATACCTAATTCCATACATTCCTCGAACACAAATAAGTAATAGTTACCTAGAGCTTACCTGGCAGATCATCACCACCTCTTGGCACTGACCCCAGACCGCGAACACCAAAGCCACCGTCATGATTCAAAATCGCGCCCGTCGAGGGCACATTGTCTTCACGGGATGCAAAAAACACATAGGCACCAGCATATTCTGCCGGCGTAGGCAGCTTGCCCACCGGCACAAACCTGTTTGCTGTCGCGGTCATTACCTCTCCAGGAAAATTCATGTTATCCATCCCCAGGCTTTCAGGCCCTTTAAGCTGAGTTGAAATACCACCAGGGGCAACACCATTAACACGAACGTGTGGCGCTAACTCAAATGCTAATTGCTTGATCATACCCACCACTGCATGTTTGGTGGCGGTATACAGCATGCCCCCACCGCCAGGCCAGAAGCCCGCATTTGATACGGTAAAAATCATCGACCCCCTGGACTTTGCCAGAGGTGCGAGGGCCGCCTTTGAGAGCATCATGTAGCCCATCACGTTTATTTCAAATAGCTCGTGGAAGGAGTCGTTAAGCTTCTCTGCCGGCATATCCACAAGCGTCATGTTGTAATCCCAGATACCCGCATTGCCAATGACGCAATCCAGCCCACCGAATTTTTCAATACACTCATGCACAATGCGTTCATTGTCTGCATAGTCACGAACATCACCAACCACGCTATGCACCTTGTCCGGGTATTTCGCCTGCAATGCCGCGCAACCTGTATCAGAGCGATCAAGCACTGCAACCTTCGCGCCCTCGCGAATAAATCTGTCAACAATAGCCTCGCCCAATCCGGAAGCACCACCGGTGATAATGGCCGTCTGGTTTTCTAGTCTCATGGTCAAAATAAATTACTCATATTTTGTGAAAGGATCACTGTTTGCTCCAAATAGATGTGACGTTGCGCTAATTCAAAACTATTGTCGCGCCTTCGCAATACATCTTCTCTGCGACCAATCCAGCTATCTTCTTCACTATTAAGCCGGGTTCGATAGAGTTTGAAGTTGCTAAGCACTGTAATTTCGTTGTCCTTCACCTCTGATATTCGGAGATTAGTAATAAGCCGACGAGTCCGTGATGGTGGGTCTTCAGCCCAGGCTCGACCGACAGACAATCGCTGAACTCTCATCTTCAAAATATCTTTATCATCGTCAAAAAATGCCATTCCGCCTGGTTTGGTAAATTCAAGATCGACTTCCTTTGCCTGGGTCGTGCGGCGAATTGGCATCCAATAATGAATATCATCTGCTAACAATTCGAGCCATTCATTAAAGCGGCGGGCATCCAATAACTCAGCCTCATAAAATAAAAACTCTTCCGCCTCGAATCTGAGCCGCATTCGCTCCTCGACGCTCAATGCTTGATAGCTGGTCATTACACTTCCCCTGTTGGTGGCTGTGAATGATTCGCTAACAATTCCTCCCAGGAGTCTGCCAGCATCCAGTCTTGCCAGGACTGATAGGTCCAACGCTGACCATGCTCGTTGACCACGGTTTCAATGGCGCTTTGGCCTGAAGGGTCCTGGGTCACCCGGTCCTTGCCTTTACCCATGGCGAAATTAAGCGGCAGGGTTTTTGATCGAGTACCTTTCGCGCCGCGTGTTGAGTGACTCCAATTTTCACCATCATCCTGCTCAAGAATGCCAGCTGGGCCGAAAACATGGTTTTGTGCGAACAAGGTATACTTTCGCTCTGCCTCCGAAAGATCTTTCGGCATATAGTTAAACCACCACAACTCTGTCTCAAAGGGACCGCGAGGAATTCGCAAACAAAGCTGTTTCGTTAAAGAAACCCAGAGATTAGGAAATATGTTCGGGTGACCGTAAGACCGAAACCCAATCGGGCCAAGCATCTCACGGACCTTTGGATCAACCCTATTAATCGCCTGTCGGTCGTACCACTGTTCCGCACCAACACCGTTTGCCTGGCGGGCGTCAAACTCAGCTTGTTTTTCGAGACTTAATCCTGGACCACCGATGCCATGACCTAGCTCGCCAAGGATCACCATCTGATCATTCGGCGCCATGGCTTCTTCCGTCACCATACCGACATTAAACGCTGTGCCATGAGAAACCTTAACGTGATACCAGTCAAATAGATTATCCACCGCCAACTTCCAATTACACTTGACGCGATTCTTGTGGACCCCATCAAGAAATTGAATATCCCCATTAACCGTCATCATATCGATCCCAAGTCGTCCCACCCAGCCAAGGTAGTCCTCTAATGGCGGCGCCGACTCATCGAGGGTCGCGAAGACAAAACCTTTATAACTATCTACCTGGGCTGCCGGGGTTAGGCCCCAGGCTTTCTTATCAACACCGTCTCGATAAAATGCTGCTTCTCCCGGCATGGCGATTAACGATCCATCGAGATCAAAATTCCAACCATGGTAGGAACAAAAAAAGCTTTTCGTTGTACCCAATTCAGCACGGCACACGGTATTGCCGCGGTGAGGACAGGTATTAAGGAGTACATTGATATTTTGCTGTCGGTCACGAACAGCAATCACCTCATCTTCTCCAATGTAATTCATAAAAAAGTTACCAGGATCAGGCAATTGGGATTCATGGCAGATAAAATTCCAACCACGACCAAAGATACGCTTTAGCTCTTCCTGATAAATCGCCTCATCACTAAAAATACGGCGATCAAGAATCCCGGTATCCCTGTCAAAACAGGACTTAAGATCAACATGATCAGTCGCTATGACTGAACCAGACATATGCACCTCCTGATAGCTGTTGGGAATTAGTTAACACTGCCTTTATGGCCCCAGATACTGGGCGCATCGTAGGTCACCGGTTGCCAGGTCTCATCGTCTATCTCCACGCCCCCATATCCATATTCGATATCGAATCCTGATGGTGTTTTCATATAGAAGCTGACCATCTTATCGTTGGTATGGCAGCCAAGGGTCGAAGAGATAGGCACACCATGATTGGTGGCGCGGTCCAGACCAAACCCAACATCATCTAAACTACCGACCTGCAACATAATGTGATTGAGTCTTTTGGGAACGGGCACTGGCACCAGCGCCAGGGTGTGATGTCGAGGATTACAGTGTAAAAAGGTCAACTTAATCTTCTGTTCAGCTGGCCCCATATTGATATGGTCGGACAGCAAGAAACCCAGGCCTTGCTGATAAAATGTGATGGCACTAGCTTCGTCTGGGACAAAAAGGACGATATGTCCAAGGCCCTGTTCTCCCGTCACAAACGAACTTACCTGTTGGGGTGAGACAAAGGCTTGCTCGCTGGTTCTATCACCGACATATAGCTCGACCCTGATACCGTTAGGGTCCACACAGTGCAGCATCTGTTCGACGGATCTCGCTGCCGCTTGATCTTCTGTGGCAGACTCAACATCAACACCGATTGCTTCAAGTTTTGTCTGTA
>CBDUKY010000109.1:0-8768 GCA_965367925.1 uncultured Pseudomonadales bacterium
CGACCGAAAGCCACGTGTTCATCCACTGATAGATGTTGCCCTGGGAAGAACAGACCCATATGCTCATTGAGCAATGCCTTGATTTGCTCAATGCCTTCACTTGATTGATCTGCCAGGGACTGACCAGTCACCTCTGCACCAAGTGAGCCGGATAAACGTTTAATTTGCCAGTTATTGCTCATTATGACTCCTCTGCAAGCAACGAGGAATATAAACCACGAGTGAAGCAGGCAACAAGGCTTGTTTAAAATTCACGTAGCAGGCTAGTCAATATGCAACAGTTAGAAATCAACCAGGGAAAGTTACAGCTCAAATCAGTAGCAGTGCCTCAATGTGACAGTGATGAGGTCCTGGTTAAGGTGCGTGCTGCTGGTATTTGCGGAACAGATCTTGAATTACTGGCTGGTTATTATGAATTCACTGGTGTCCCAGGTCATGAGTTCGTTGGCGAGATTACAGGGGTTGATGGTGGTACTGGACGTCGTGTGGTTGCTGATATCAATCTCGGTTGCGGCGCATGTGATTATTGTGCCCAGGGCATGAACAATCATTGTGCAGAACGGAAGGTCATTGGTATCAAGGATCGACAGGGCGCCTTTGCCGAATATCTGACGGTGCCACGAAAGAATCTGTTTTCCATTCCGGATGAACTACCTGATTGGAAAGCCGTCTTCACTGAACCCCTGGCCGCGGCCCTGGAAATACCTGAACAACTATCTCTTGATAATAAGCAGATCCTGGTGATCGGTGCAGGTCGCCTGGGTCGGCTCGTGATTCAGGTCCTGGGCCAGATTGCGGGCTATAAAAATCTTGATGTTTGCATCCGTAACCCAGCGAGAAGCGAGCAGTTGCCTGCTGCCTGTCATTGTATTGATATGCATGCGGTTCGTGCTAATTACGATCTAGTCATTGAGTGTACAGGCAGTCCTGCTGGTTTTACGACTGCCATCAAGGGGTTGAGGCCCAGAGGGACGCTAGTCTTAAAGAGTACCTATGATGGCAAACTATCAGTAGATATGAGTCAGGTCGTGGTGAATGAGATTAATCTACTGGGGTCTCGTTGTGGCCCCATGGATAAAGCCATTGAATGGCTCTTGGAAGATAGGATTGCATTTAATGAAGCGGCAATTTGCCATTTGCCACTTTCAAGTTACGAGCAGGCTTTTGGTCTTGCAAGGGACCCGCGAGTGGAAAAAGTGCTGCTATATCCCGGAGAGACCTGAGGCCTCCCCGGTGACTCGTTGACTAGCCTTCAAAGTCGTCGAACAAGCGAAGCTGTATTGGCTCTCCGCCACCTGCTGCATCGGTAATCTGAAATGAGTAGATGCCACCAAGTTCAAGGTCGATACGGGTTGGCCCGAGTAACACATTAGTGGTGCCTGTCTCTGTAAATACCAGATCAAATGAACCTGCTGGGACGTTTAATGCGGCGGTATTGAAATCCTGAATGCCTGAGACACCAGGTAAGCCGCCTATGGCTGCGCCTGGGTCAAGAAAGTATATGTCGATGCCGTCGACTGAGGGTGCAAGTTTTGTAACATTTACCCTGGCCTGGGTCGAAACCCGTCTCGCGTCTTCAATAAAAAGGGAAGAGCCAGTTGCGGTCTCTGTTGCTGAACCGGATGCGATATAAAACAAACCAGCAAAGATGGTTCTAACAACGGAGGTGAGTTCAGTTGTTGGATCACCGGCAGGTGTAATGCTTAAGGTGACATCGCCTGCTGGCACGTCCACATAATCGCTAATTTCACCAAAATTAAGGGTTGCGAGCACGTCTCCATTAATTCGATAGTCCAGGGCACCTTGATTGGCCACCTGATTAGAGAAACGCATGGCAGTATCCAGTGCCTCGTTGCCAAACAAACTGGTACCTGAGGGATCATTGGCTGAGAACATACGAACTGTCTCATCACCTGGTCCGAAGTAGTCTGCGAGGATAAATAGCCGGTCACCGGCTGCTGACAAAGGGAAGGTACCAGAAGTCCAGAGCACGGCACTTGTGTCAGTGTCAGTGACCACAATCTCTACATCTGAGCCTGCCGTTGTCGTGATAAATTCTGTTGGCTGCCCATTAGGTAGGGTAATTGTTGCGTCACTGCCATTAGGGTTCGTCAGGTTAACGGGGGCGTTAGTGATATTGCTGGTGGCGTTCAGAAACCGGATTCTTGTATCGGTTGTGCCATCGGCAAATTCAAACGGCGGGTCAACCATGATCACCTGGTTTGGATTAGCCAGGGTGCCTGTCAGCACGATAGTCTGGGTAAAGCCAACTTCAATAGTCAAAGAGTTTTCAAGCAAGGTCTGCTGGGTATCGCTGTTGATAAAGCGTACACTGAAATCTAGTGGAATCTGCGGTAAGACACTGTTTCGTATTGAAGATTCGGTGTAGTTAAGTGCCCCGGACAAGGAATTATTGGTAATTGCCGATAGCTCCGGTGAGTCTGGAATGGCATTGACAATAACCAAACCACCGGACGGGATAGGACCTGGTGTAAATCCTTCATCGTCACCGCAAGAAGTTATCAAAAATAGGCTACTAATCAGTAGCAACAACAGGTAATTAGGTCTCATAAATACAGCTTACTTGGGGTTATTAAAAGGTTGATATGGGGCTTTGATTGCAGGGCGCAACAATAATTCAATTCTTCTGGAGTTACCAGTAGATAGCGAGTTGCGCGGCGCACTAAGCACAATTAGAAAATTCGCCTGAATGCGACAATACTCGCGGCAATACTCACATTTAAAGACTCAACCTGATTGTTTAGCGGAATACGGGTTTGTTGATCACAAAGATCAAGCATCTCCTGACTCAGGCCGTGGGTCTCGTTGCCCAGCACAAACAGTGTAGGCGGACCCTGGTCAATTTCTTTCAATGCAATATCCGCGTGGGATGACAGGCCGATTACCCGGAAACCCGCTGCTTTCATTGCTTTGACGCCTTCGAGACTATGCTCGCAGTAGTAGATAGGGACTTTGAAAATGTTTCCAGCACTGGCCTTGATAACAAGCGCATCGATACTGGCGCAGCCCTTTCTAGGCAAAATTATGCCCCTGCAGGGAGATGCACCAACAGCGCGAATGATCATACCGACATTTTGTGGGTTAGTGACATTTTCAAGGACGATAAGCTCTGTATCAGGAAGCGCTTCAAGGGTATCGAGTGATCGATAGCCAGGTGCCTTGATGTCTAATACCACGCCCTGATCTTGACGGCGGTTCTTTGATATTCGCGACAAGGCGTCTCTTGAGTGAAACTGAATTTCCACCTGCCTTTGTCGGGCGAGTTTTTGCATCTCGCGAATAGGTTTACTTTCCTGATTGGAATCAGCCAGATGTAATCTAAAGGGCTGGATATGCTTGTCTTGTAAGGCTTCCATCACAGGGTTACGACCGTAGATGGTTAACAATCCATCATAAAAGGCCTTCTTCTTCTGGTATTCAGGTTTATCCGTGTTTTGCTGCATCTTGTCATTGTGGCTCAGGTTCACCGCAATTCTGCCTCATTAGGTCGCATAAAACCTTATCCATGAATGGCCATTGGCTAGAATCTCATTTTATTGCAGATATTTTGAATCTATGACCTTGAGAAATAGGTATTTTATTAATCGGTTGCTAGGTGTTGCTGTGTTGTTTTGTTGCTGTAGCATTTCTGCTGCTGGTGCAGATCAATTGCTGAAAGGCGATGCTGTGGCAATGAAACGCTTGCATCAAATGCTAGAAACTCTGGGTGGGGAGGAGGTCTGGGCTAACGCAAAGTCTCTCTACATTATGCAGCGAGCGCGTACCCCATCTCATGGTGATGGGATCGTCGCTAGCTACTGGCGAGATCTTGAAGCCCCCGGTGAATGGGCATCCATGCAGTATCCTGATTTTGAGGCAAGCTATATCTGGCATGAGAAGGGTGGCTGGATTGGCCGTAAAGACCATTATCGCGATTTTACTGAGGATGAAATTGGTCAACGAGTTTATGACTGGCATCGTGAGCTTTATACCCTGTATCACCAGCTTGCCCGTGGTGAGCGAGCGTTGATGCTCGCGTCCCTCGCCCCCGATGGCTTTCGGGTCTACAACGAGAAGCATGAGAAGATCGCTGATTTCAGGTTGTCGGCCAATGGTGAGCTGTATCGGTGGCAGCAGTATGGTGGCAAGGATGTCGTTGCCTATGTCTTTGGTCCTAATAAGTCCTTTGGTGAAATAAAGTTTCCAGACTGGGGCGCTGCGATAGATGGCCGCTGGAGCTTTTACAATATTCAGGTGGTTCCGAGTGTTGAACCCTTTTCTAGCCATGTATCATTTAAAAAGCCAGTCACCCAGTGGCATGGTGGCGCTATTCATAATGAATGCATACCACCAGGCCAATAGGGGCTAGCGCAGGGCTGTTTAGAAAAGCTCGCTCAGGGCTGTCTACAAAAGCTCGCTCAAGGCTGTCTATAAAAGCTCGCTCAAGGCTGTCTATAAAAGCTCGCTCAAGGCTGCACCAATTTCCTCTGGCGTGGTTTTTGGGTGAAAACGCTTAACAACCTTACCCTCGGCATTGACCAGAAACTTGGCGAAGTTCCAGGGAATGTCTTCGTTTCCTTCCTCGTCTGGCTGCTGCGCCTTTAACCATTTATACAAGGGGGCAGCATTATCACCATTGACCTCAATCTTTGAGAACATGGGAAAGTTGACGTTGTATTTGGATTTTGCAAATTCAAGAATTTCCTCGTTACTACCCGGTTCTTGTGCACCAAATTGGTTACATGGGAACCCGAGAACGGTTAATCCTTTTGTATTTTCCTGTAGAGCACACAGACCTGTGTACTGGGGGGTTAAGCCTCACTGGCTTGCGAGGTTAACGATGAGTAGTGCCTGGTCACGATATTCTGAAAAGCTAATTGCTTCACCGGTAATCGCTTCCATTTCGATTTCATGAATATTCATAACGCGCCTTTTTGTGGGGTTATCGTTTTTATCTTCTTTAACTTAAGAAGCCACTTTCCAGATTAAGCAGTGGATCGTGTGTCTAGCATTCTAAGAGAATATGCCATGTAAATACCATCTCCCTGTTGCCAGATGATGAAACACCCAGACTAGCCCACCGTCCTTTTGCCGGGCAATGTAGTAATCTCTGGTTAACGGCTTATCAATAGGCTGATCCCACCAGCCAAAATCTATCCGCTCAGGCCCTCGAATAAGGGTTAATCGACCAGCGAGACAAGGAGTGTTGTCGATGACATTAAGGCTCTTCGGGGTTGGCAAAAGAAAGCTAGGTCGGGGCAGGTCATCTTGCTGGGGTGATATCCAGTAATCCTTTTGGTGTAACCGAATCTTTTTCCATGCTTTTTCTGGCCTGTGATCATTAGCCTCTGATAGACCAAAGCAGCGTCCAGGTCCAAGCCTGGCCCGGAGCATATTAAGTAGCTGATTTTGTTGTTCGTTGGTTGTTGCTCTGATCTCGCTATCAACAAACCCCTTACCCTGAAATAGATCTTCAGGTATGGCCCTGGCAGGGAAAAAACGATTTACTGACAAGGCAATGTTGTCGATCTCTTTAACCTGGCTAATTTGCTCTAACTTAAGCTGGGTCAGCGTTAAAAACATCTTTGGCTCGTTAGCAGGATTGGCAAGATAGATGCTAAATGATTGTTTAGGATGGCTGCGATGAGACAAGTGCCAGGTGAAATGATTAACCCATAACTGTCTTGCCGTTAAGAATTCTGTTAACTCTGACAGTAATCTGTTGATCGGGAAGGTCAGAGCTTGCAAATTTGTAACATCAGATAGAAATGTGATGTCGTGATAAAAGTTCGCAGCAGGGCTAACAAACTTTTGCGGGTCTGCCTTTTTGCCTCGTAAACGTTGTAAGTAGTCAGTGAAGTAAACCCCAAAACGGCGACTTAAACCGCTGTCAGGTAAGGCAAAAAGCTGGGCCAGATGTGTGATGCCCATTTGTTGTAGTGATTCAATGATCTTTTTGTCTGTTTGTAAGCAGGTAACCGGCAGATGACTAATGCTGGACTCTATTTCCTTATAATGCCTGTTAAGTAAGTTAACGGATTTTCCAATGGCCATTAACATTGCAGCTTGAGGTGAAAAGTTAGCTGCAATGGTTGCGGTGTAACCCTGTTTCTTCAATCCACTCGTCATCTTATTGGTGAGGTTTTCCAGCCCCTTAAAGAGGTTCAGGCAGCCAGTAATATCAAGCAGTAAACAATGAGGTGGTTTTATCGCAACATTCGGCGTGAACTGATAAGCCCACTGGGCAAGATGGTTTAGGTTGCTCACCTCCTTGTCTTCATTGCGCTCGAAACTAGTTACCTTGTCACTCAGGGTATAGGCTGTATCCATACTATGACCAACTTTAATACCGAGTTCAGTTGCTGCCTTGTTGAGTGCAAACACTCGCTGCTTTTCCGTAACAACAATAGGCTCGCTATGATCGAGTTTATCCCGCATGAATATTTCAAGGGGTAAGTTTTCGAAATGTAAACATAGCCAGTATGCTGGCGATTGACTACTGGAGCGCATAACCAGAACTGTTAGTTGTGTAGATTGAATATTCAGTGATAAGCGTTTGTTGGTTCCGCTGTTTGACCGTTAGCTCTCTGAAGTCAGGGGTAAACTGATTCAATTGATCATCTAGTACGATTTGAAACTTGTCTGTGGCCCAACCCCCTTTGCGTTTTAAAACCTGTACTTGTAATACGCTATGGTCATTGAAGGGTGATGCTTCAGCCTGGGAGTACCGATGAGAAAATATCTGGAGTCTTAATTCTGCCGGTGACGGGTGCTGGCTTACACTGGTAGGCCGATACAACAAACCCAGACAATGACCTTCCTTGCTAGCGATTTGTAAACGTCTTAATTGCTTATTGGACAATTTTTTCGGCCAGGCCATGACAGCAGAGCAGCTTTGTGAAGCGAGGGCCTTTTCCAATACCCATAAGGTATCAATGGCTGATTCAGGGTTCACAATAAGTACTCTGGTGAGATCTATTCCTGCCCTGGCCAGGGCAGGTGCATAGGGAATATAAGGTGGCGCGATCCAGAGTAACCAGCGGTTTTGTTGCTGGCTCAAATGGGAAAGGGCTGGTGCGAGTAAACGAAACTCACCAATACCTGGTTTGTCATGCAGAATCTCGGTTAGCCCACCAATCGGCCAACCCTTACCTGGTAGATATTGATCAAGTACTTGATGACCAGTCGGTATGCCTCTTTGTGGGTCCTGCTCCATACTAGAGGCACGCCAGACCTGCTGGTGTTTCAACAGCTGTTTCAGGGCCTGGTCAAGAGGTTGGGCTGGGGGCATGGTCGACATTGTATGATTTAAAACTACTGTGTATATATACAGTAATCAAAAATAATCGACAAGACGTTTTTGACCGGAGGAGGGTCCGCTTACCCTGGTGGGCAGTGACCTATATAGGTAATACCTGGGTTTCTTTGACTTCCTCCATAACAAAATAGGTACGGGAATTACTGACCCCAGGCAGGGTAAGTAGGGTTTCACCAAGCAGGTCGCGGTAGGCTTTCATATCGGTAACCCTGGCTTTAATCAGGTAGTCAAAGTTACCGGAAACAAGATGGCATTCTAATACTTGCGGCAAGCGTCTGACGGCATCTCTGAATTCTGCGAAATAATCCGGTGAGGTACGTAGCAGCGAAATCTCAACAAATACCAGAAGCTCCAGGTTCAAAAGTTTGGGATTCAGCTTCGCCTGGTAATGTTGGATATGACCGTGACGTTCCAGATTCTTGACCCGTTCGCTACAGGGGGTTGGGCTAAGGCTAACCCGGCGCGCTAATTCAGTATTTGAAAGGCGCCCATCCTGTTGTAGTTCATGGAGGATTTTCTTGTCAATCCTGTCTAGTGTTTTTAGCTGTAAATCTTGCTTTTTTGGCATATAACCACCAGATTTATTGAGAAAAATTAAGATAAATATCTATTAGCTGAACAATTAATAGTGAGATTACCTGTCTAGCTATGAATATACTACGACCCATTGAACCCAAATTAAGGTAACAGCCCATGCGAATTGGCGTTCCAACAGAAATCAAGAACCATGAGTACAGAGTCGGTTTAATACCGGCTGGCGTTAGAGAACTGGTCAGACATGGACATCAAGTGATGATTCAAAGCAATGCCGGGATTGGTATTGGTCTTGATGACGCCGCATATGAAACCGCAGGTGCAAAGATCATAGACACAGCCGCAGAGGTATTCGAACAGGCAGAGATGATCGTCAAGGTCAAAGAGCCTCAGGCCAGCGAACGAAAGTTATTACGCCCAGAACAAACCTTGTTTACCTACCTGCATCTGGCACCGGACCTCGCCCAGACACAAGATCTGGTCGAGAGCGGGTCGACCTGTATTGCTTATGAAACAGTGACTGATCCACTTGGCAGGCTACCCTTGCTCGCACCAATGTCCGAGGTTGCTGGCCGTATGTCCATCCAGGCGGGTGCCATGTGCATGGAAAAATCCCATGGTGGTCGCGGTATATTGTTAGGTGGTGTACCTGGTGTTATGCAAGGACAGGTCGTGGTTCTAGGCGGTGGCGTTGTCGGTCAAAATGCGGCACAAATGGCGGTTGGCATGGGAGCGAGAGTAACGGTGATTGATCGCTCACTAGACGTGCTGCGGCGTCTGGATAATCTATTTGGCAATCGCATACAGACCCTCTATTCAACGCATGATACGGTTGAAGAAATGGTTCTAGGTGCAGACCTTGTGATTGGTGCTGTACTTATCCCTGGAGCATCAGCACCGAAACTAGTAACTACAG
>CBDUKY010000110.1:0-8767 GCA_965367925.1 uncultured Pseudomonadales bacterium
GATTATTATTGGCAGCAAAATTGTTGACGCCTATCAGACCATCGTCAGCCGCTTTATTGATCCACAACAACCTGCCGTACTTAGCATCACTCAATTTCACGGTGGTGACGCCTTTAATGTGATTCCAAATGAAGTTGAGATTAGCGGTTGTACCCGTTGTTTCTCGCCCAGGGTACAAGCCTTCTTCGAACAAAAGATGGATCAAATGGCCCAGGACATTTGTCGAGCTTATGGCGCGAAAGCTGAGTTTAGTTATGAAAGACGTTACCCACCAACTGTGAACTCTCAAGCAGAGGCTGAAGTTGCCGGTCAGGTTGCTGCCAACATTGTCGGTGCTAATCGCGTAAACCTGAACCCAACACCGGCGATGGGTTCTGAAGACTTCGCTTTTATGCTGCAAGAAAAACCCGGCAGCTATATCTGGATTGGTAACGGTGATGGTGAGGGGTCATGTTCTGTGCATAACCCAGGCTATGACTTTAATGACGACGTATTGCCGATTGGTGCAACCTATTGGGTTAAGTTAGCGGAGACCCTACTACCACCGATTGAGTCGGCTTAATTGAAAAGTTTTGCCATCTCAGAGCTTAAGGTCGGACCAGCCACACTGATCTATGAAGTCTGCGTACTAACACTATACTTACTATGTATAGCCGCGCTATCGGCTACTACAGATCACACTGATCCACGAACAGTTCTGAAGAAATTTACCTCTTTCAACTGAAGCTATTCTTAACCACATGTCACACAAAAAGATTCGGCATCATCTGCGCGATCAATCAAACCAGCCTGTCCGATCCTGACGCAGCTGGGATCAATTTGACAAAACACTTACATTTCGTGAATTTCTGCTACTATCTAGTCATCGAGGCTTATCTAACAACGTCAGATTGAGGGAATCCAGACATGAGTGAAATGATCCTAGATGCAGCACAACTACCTGATCCTGAAACCATGCCAATTGAGGACATGGACGTCAGCCATCCTATCCTGCTACAACAAGATCTATGGCAGCCATATTTCAAACGTATGCGCAATGAAGCACCTGTGCATTATTGCAAGGATAGTCTATTCGGATCTTATTGGTCAGTGACAAAATTCAATGACATTATGGAAATAGAGAAAAATCACGACATTTTCTCTTCCGAACGGGATATCACGATATTCGACCAATCAATGCTAGACCAACTCGGAGTTCCTGCAAGACGTCGGGATACTTCTAGCTTTATTGGTATGGACCCTCCAGTCCATGACGATCAGCGTAAATCTGTCCAGGGGGTTGTTGCGCCTCGCAACCTTGCTAAACTCGAAGGACTAATTCGCCAGCGCGCCTGCGACATTTTAGATTCACTACCGCTCGATAAAGAATTTGACTGGGTTGAGAAGGTCAGCATTGAGTTGACAACGCAGATGCTCGCTACACTATTCGACTTTCCCTTTGAAGACCGTTACAAACTGACCTATTGGTCTGATGTGGCAACTTCCGTACCGGAACTGGGAGTAGGTGTGCCCGGATTGACTCGTGAAGCCCAGGAAGATGCACTCGAAGACTGTCTTGCCACCATGCGAAAACTCTGGGCACAACGCGCGAACCTACCAGCGGACAATGACGTCGATCTACTCTCCATGATGGCTCACAACGCCGCAACCCATGACATGGATGATGATATGTTTCTTGGCAACCTTATTTTATTGATTGTCGGCGGCAATGACACAACACGAAACTCAATCTCTGGTGGGGTACTTGCACTAAATCAGAATCCTACCGAATATGACAAGTTACGGGCTAATCCTGAACTCATACCGGGCATGGTATCCGAAATTATCCGCTGGCAAACGCCATTGTCACATATGCGACGAACCGCAGTCCGGGACTTCGAGTTTAGAGGCCAACAGATTAAAAAAGGCGACAAAGTCATCATGTGGTATATCTCCGGTAATCGAGATAGTGAAGTGATTGACCGGGCTGATGAATTTATTATTGACAGGCAGAATCCACGGCATCATGTTTCTTTCGGTTTTGGCATTCATCGCTGTATGGGTAACCGTTTAGCCGAGATGCAGTTGCGCGTTCTCTGGGAAGAAATCATGAAACGCTTTCACAAGATTGAATTGGTCGGAGAACCAGAGCGCACTGTTTCTAACTTTATTAAAGGCTATACCAAACTGCCGGTACGATTGATTCCGCTAGAGGCGTGAATCCATCATTAGTATCCCGGCTGACCTCGACGGTTGGCTAACTGTCCCTAGGCAGTATAGCCACCATCAGCCAGATACACAGAACCTGTGACAAAGCTACTATCGTCTGATGCGAGAAATAGCATAACCTTTGCGACATCTTCCGGTTCACCGTAGCGACCGAGAGGAATACCTGCCTCAATTCTTTTTTTAACTGCGGCAACATCGGCTTCCCCGCCACCGGCTTCGATACTTCTCATCATTCTGGTTTCAACTGGCGCTGGATTTACCGTATTGACACGGATATTCAACGCAGCACATTCTTTTGCAGCTGACTTCATCATACCGATCACTGCGTGTTTTGAAGAACTATAGGGTGTCAGTGTGGGTGAGGCAGTAACGCCTGTAACACTGGAAGTGATCACTATACTACCGCCGCCACGTTTGGCTAGCGCCGGAATAGCCGATTTGAGACCAAGAAACGGGCCCTTGACATTGATAGCCATGAGCTTATCGAACATCGCCTCATCATAATCAACGATAGGCGCTACCTGCCCCTCTATTCCTGCGTTAGCAAGCAGTATATCAACACCACCGTATCGTTCCTCAGCAACAGCAATCATTCGCTGATTATCCTGAGCACTCGTAACATCCGCCACGCAGTAACTGATTTTATTACTACCGATTTCTTCGCAGGCTTGTTTGAGCGATGCCTCGTCAAGATCAACTAGAATCACATCAGGACCTTCCGCTACGAAAAGTTTACCTGCGGCCTTGCCGATTCCACCAGCGCCACCCGTAATAACTGCCACCTTACCTTCAAGACGATTCATTCTATTCCTTCTGGATCAATCGATAGCTATTCTACACATGAATCAGACGTTAGATAAACAAGAGACCTGGCCCCCCAGGTTTTATTTATTGCTCAATGGCTCTTCTGCCTCGCCTGGTATCTGAAGGCAGATAGTGGATGACTGTATCGTAGAGCCAATTTTTGGCCTATTTATTATGGCAATATACTAGACAGAATGAGATTTAAATAAATTTACTTTAAACCAGACTCAAGTAATTATTGAATCCAACCAGCTCGACCATAATCACATACGAGGCTCAGCGCATCGATTTAGCAATACAATAATGAATAATGAGATTTTTATATGAGTGCCTATGTAATTGTTGACACAGAGATTAGTAATGAACAGGAATACGAACAATATAAGGAGTTAGCAAAGCCCGTCGCAGAAAAGTTTGGCGGTATTTATCGCGCCAGAGGCGGAGAGATGGATATAAGAGAAACCGATCTCTGGACGCCCACGCGGATCGTGATCATCGAATTTCCTGATATGAAAAGCGCCCAGGCATTTGTCGACTCGGATGAATATGCGCCGGTCAAACCCTTACGCTTGAACAACGCGAGATGCACCATGTTTATAGTCGATGGTGGTTAGTGATTTCCCTGACAACCAACAAGTTGCCCACCTATTCGCTAGTCAGGCAGGTATAGGCAAAGCCTGCTACTAGTCTGTTAGATAAAACCGCGTGCCACAAATGATTACTTCATCATCTGATACATAGCAATCTCTGTTCTTCGCTTCGCTCAAAATCGCCTGACGATTTGCAACGCGAATATTAAGTCCGCAAAGACCTGGCCCTCGATCATCAGCGAGTGCCACGAAACGTAGCGTTACATTGTCGAGCGCAACAGCAATTGCCTCTCCCTGGACGCTACAGGTTGAACCAATGATATGCGCCCATTTCTCTGCCAGTGTAGCCGGGTCTTTGCATTGGAGTTCAACACCAACAATGTCAGTGGTAACTGTTTGTTGCACCTTGTCTTCCCAACCTGTGCCTCCAACTGGCATCCAATAGCCGGTAAAATCATTATGTTGATCTGACTCTACTTCGAGGAAGGCGGCTTCAAGATCACCTGGATGTAGCTGGGTTAAGTGCCAGTCTTCCCGTTTGGATTCATGAGCAATTCGAACGCCAATATCTAGCGCCCTTTGCCTTGCTGCCAGATGAGTTTCTCGACTGTCAGCCTGGGTGATAACCATATAGCCACCATCGCCCTTTCGTCTGGCCAGGTAGCGACCAGCCGCGGTGTCTGCTTGTATCGGTGCGACAACCTCAAGGAAGTTGCGACCAATTGGCATCAAAGAATTCTCGAGGCCAAATGCAGCAACCCCCTTATCAACATAACAGACATTGATACCGAGGATTTCGGTCAGGTCCTCAATAACGGGTTTCAAGGTTTCAGCAACAAGGCAGATCTGACGAAGTTGAATACTCATTGCATTACACCTTTATCTTTGAAAAATTGGCTGGACGCTTCTCAACAAATGATGCGACACCCTCTTTAAAATCATCCTGTGCCAGACTCTCATCCATCCAACGAGTTGACTCTTCCATGGCTTCACCCAGTTCACGGTTTAAATGTTTATAAACCTGGCGCTTCATCATCATGATTGAGACAGGTGCAGATGTCGCCGCTATGTCCCGCAAATATTGTTGCGCTTCACTGCAACAGCTACCAGGCTCACAAAGTCGATTCGCGTAACCCATACGATAAGCTTCCTCGCCATCAATGCGCCTCGAACTCCAATACATATCCAGCGCATTTGCCGGGCCAACGATACGCGGCAACATCCAACTAGTGCCATGCTCCGCGATGAGTCCACGGGGACCAAAGGAGGTCACAAGCTTTGCTGTTCGATCCATAAATCGCATATCGCAGAAGGTTGCGTAACTGAAACCAAGCCCTGCTGCGGCACCGTTAATTGCCGCGATCAACGGCTTGCGAAGCCCAAGAAAATAAGTCGGTGAGCCAAGATAGTTAGGGTCCTTGTCCGGATTGCCAGGGTTGGCCTTTAGATGATCGAAACTTGCACTTGTACGTTCACCGGCGTCACTCATGGTGCCAAGGGCATTCATATCAACACCAGCGCAAAATCCTCGACCTGCACCGGTTAACACTGTGCCGATGACCGTCTGATTTTTTTCAGATTGATCCAGGGCGTGGCGAATCTCTGCTTGAGTGAGGTCTGTTAATGCATTTAGTTGATCTGGCCTGTTCATTGTGATGGTAGCGACAGGACCATCAACAACATATTCAATCTCTTGATAGTCAACCATGATTATTCCCCTTGTGTAACACCGTGTAATTAGCTGTGCAAATTAACAAGCCTTGATATTGCTTGTCGTAACTCTGCCCTTGAGTATATGACATTTTTAACTGCTTTCGCGAAGCACTCACATCGTCATATGATAGTTCACAATAAGCAGCCTCAGAATAGTTAAGCCTGCTCACCCAGGGCATAGCGCCGATCATTGTTGCAGGAAATTTACCCATGGAATTTTTACTTACTATCTGCACCCTGCTACTTCTACTGGTGACCCTGCTTCCTTTGTCTCGTCACACACACTGGATTGTCAGAGGACTCGACTTCCCTCGCTTGCAGTTCACGGGACTGGCAATTCTGTTGTTATTCGCTGAATTACTGCTGCTTGATATGCAGCTATTGACTAGCCAGGCACTGATAATCGCAACAATTGCCTGTCTTGCCTGGCAGCTCTGGTGGATATTGCCCTATACATTACTATGGCCCGCGGAAGTAAAAAACGCGACTTTAACGGATACTAATAACCTGCTCACCATTCTTACCGCCAATGTACTGACACCGAATCGCAACGCTAACGCACTCATAGAGCTGGTAAACCAGCATCAGCCAGATATCCTCGTCACCCTGGAGTCGGATCAGTGGTGGGAAAACCAACTCGCCGTACTCGAGACAAATATGCCCTACAGCGTCAAGTGTCCGCTCGACAATCTCTATGGCATGCATGTCTATTCAACATTGCCTTTGGTCGCAGCAGAGATCAGCTATCTGGTTGAGGATGATGTACCCTCAATTCACACAGGTGTACAACTCCGTTCCGGTGTATTTTTACGCGCACACTTTCTTCACCCTGCGCCACCTGCCCCAACGGAAAACGCAGCTTCTGCTGAACGGGATGCGGAACTCCTGATTGTCGCTCGAAGCATTGCAGAAACCAACGAACCCGTAATAGTGACTGGCGATCTGAATGATGTCGCCTGGTCTGCCACCACCAGACTATTTCGCAAAATCAGTGGTTTGTTAGACCCACGCGTCGGCCGTGGCGTATTTAATACCTTCCATGCTGACTATCCATTAATACGCTGGCCACTAGATCATCTATTTCATAGCCAACACTTCACCTTGCAGCATATTGAACGTTTGCCATCCATTGGCTCTGATCATTTCCCATTATTGGCCAGACTCGCCTATACCTCGGTGTACGGTGCCAACCAACAGGGAATTAATAGCGATGAGGCTGATCACAAATGGGCAGAGCACATCACGGCTGAAAAAGATGTGAAAAAACAGGATGTACCAACTGCTAGCAGATCAACAATTCAGCCACCTGGTATCTCAATTTAATAAGATATAGGCTGGTATTGATCTACCCGAAAGCCATGCAGATTTTATATTGACTTCCAGTGCCGAAAATTGCCCTCGTACCTTGTTCAATACTGCCATGGGCATAGATCACTTTAAGTCGGCCATCGGCCTGGGGAAGCAGTTGATCTGCGATCGATGGCATGGCAATAAACGTAAGAAGCGCGATAGCTAACTACCTTTTCGCAGGTCTTTTTTTAGTTTATACAAAATATTAGCTTGCGCATTACTTGATTACTCACGTATCATGCAAGCATGAACACTAAAAAACTTAAAACATCTACTGAGCCGGCGATACTCGCTTTTCTTGAAACTGCTGCAAGTCTAGAGCGTCGTCTTGACCATGCATTAGCCTTTCGCGGTATCACGTTTAGCGAATACCGTTTACTACGTGCCCTCTCAGAAAACAGCACTGGTTTTCCGAGAATCGCACTGGCGAATAAAATTGGGCTTACCCCTTCCGCTGTGACCCGGGCGCTTAAACCTCTGGAAAAACTCGGCTATATCACCACTAGCAGAAATGAGCGAGATGCAAGACAAAGTCTCGCGGTGATAACTAAAGCAGGCACACAGTTACTTGGAGAAGCAAGATTGAGAATGCAGGAAGTGCTAATAACCTTGCCATTCAATGCCCAGAGTCAGCAAGAAATTGAAGCCTTTGAAAGCCGGCTAATGGATCTACAATAGCTGACTTTCAAATCTGATTATTGCAACATCAATGCATAGACATCTAATTGTTGCGCTGGTGGATATTGATTGAAAGTGGTTGGCCGCCACCGGGGGATTCGGTCACTGTAATGAGCAGCGACTGTTTGCTTTCAAAGATAACGGGAATGGGACCGGCAACAATATTATCGGTGCTTGAGTCTGTGGCAATCAGTACCGTGGGTTTGGCTGGGAAGGTTCTCGTTGTGCTATCTAGAAAACCAAGGGCTGAAGTACTCGGCTGCACGGCTTCGATCGACTCTCCAGCTTCGAGTACATAAAACTCAAGATCCAGCGGGTCTTCATCATCAAGAGACAGGTTGACAGCATTGACAAAGGTCACGTTGGTTTGTGTCGCTCTCGGTCTTTCATCGATACTAATAAGCCGACTCGTTGTTGCCGCTTCATCTAGATTGCCAGCAAATACCAGGGTATAAAAATTACTCTGATCCAGACTTACAATCGTCTCGTAACTAGCCGCAATCGCGCCTGTTGCATCAGAGAAGTTAACGTCAAGAAAAACTGCATCAAGATCAGTACTGAAATAGTCGGTCGTTTCCTGATAGTTAATAGATACATTGTTTTGAATCGCGCCATCAAAAGACTCGATAACACTAATATCAGCAGCCAGTAAATCTGGTACCGCATTAGTAAGACGAAGCTTCGGCTCAGCAATGAGATCATCAAAAGTGATGCTTGCACCGCCCTCGGTCATCAAGAAGGCTGTAATACCTACATCACTATCAGATAGTTCATCAGTAATGATCAGCGTCCTCCTCGAAAGTGCGCTAAAGCTTAATTCACCTACATCATAGATACGCTCATCCAACCCACGACTGGTAATGTAGAGCGCGTATTCAGGCTCCGTTAACAGCCTGAAGGTATCTGTGAAGCCACCTGAATCCAGGGTGGCGACCGGCAATTCAGCACGTGCATCAACATCGTCAATGTAGACGTCCAGGGTCTCGCCACTACTCAGATTTACTATTTGAAACTCCGCTTCATCAATATCACTATCGCTGAGATCTCCCACAGGCTTATCGAGAACCAGTATCGTTGGTGCGTCAAATGTACCTGTAAAGATCACCGTGTAGAGGGTGTCGGCTGCGAGCGTTAATGAACTCGTATCAATTAATGTCTCAGTGTCATCTGTCGCTGGGTCTTCATAGGTAAGCTCAAAGGTAATCTCACCGACAGTTGCCGCCTGGGTTGTGTAACCCTGCTGAAAGGAAAGCGAAGATAAAAGGTCAATCTCATCCTCGTCATCATCTACTTCTGGATCAGTATCAACGGTAAGTGAAATGGAAGGCGAATCTGGGATGGCATTAACGAACTGAACAGTCACGGTCGTTTCTGAATCATCAGAACTGTCACTATCGTCACAAGCGGTTAGACTGATAGTGGAT
>CBDUKY010000111.1:0-8699 GCA_965367925.1 uncultured Pseudomonadales bacterium
ACGATGTTAGAGAGGCGGAAAAGTTTACTAGTGCTGTTGGTAGTGACTGCGGTATAGCCAATGTAAATATTGGCACAAGTGGTGCGGAAATTGGCGGTGCATTCGGTGGTGAAAAAGAAACTGGTGGCGGCCGGGAATCCGGTTCTGATGCATGGAAGGGCTATATGAGACGGAGTACATCTACTGTGAATTACTCATCGGAACTTCCTCTCGCACAGGGCATTAAATTTACCGCAGGCTAGGGGTGTAAGCCGGTCAGTCAAGGTTTGACTTGATGAACGCAAGCAGTCGCTCATAGAATTCAATGCGATGATCAGTATCGTAGAACCCATGACCCTCATCTTTTTCGATTAGCCACTCAAATTTAGTCCCAGATTTTTTCATCGCTGCACGGAGTGCCTTTGCATGTGCGATTGGCGCTCGCTCGTCTTCACCACCATGGGCGATAAATACAGGCACAGTTATCTTGTCAGTATTGTATACAGGTGATTGACGTTTCAATTTATCTTCATCTGTACCTAACACTTTTTCGAGATAAGCGCGACCGTATGGCAGAAAAGGGATGTCACTTTTGTGCATCAGGGAAAGATCATAAACCCCGGCATAACCAGCCGCACATTGGTACAAGTCTGGCGCCTGGATCACAGCAGTTAAAGACGCAAAGGCGCCGTAACTGCGGCCATATATGCAAATTCTATCTTTATCGGCGATCTCCTTTTGAATTGCCCAGAGCGTTGCAAAATTTATATCTTCAATCATGCCGTCAGCCCATTCACCGGCGCCGGCCTCGAGCAGCTTCGCGCCATAGCCGCCCGAGCCTCGAAAATTAACCTGAATCACCGCATAGCCGTGACTTGCGAGGTACTGTGCTTCTGCATCGAACAGATAGGTGTCGAAGAGAAAATGCGGCCCGCCATGAACTAACACAACGGTTGGAAAGTGTTTTCCATTTGGGTCAGGCAGGGTCGTGAAACCATAAAGATCGAAACCATCCCTTGACTTGATATGGAAAGGTTCCCGAATACTCATGGCATCTGGATCAATACGAGAGCGTTTAGTGAGTAATGGTTTTAAAGATTTAGCTTCTTTGTTGAAGAGGAATAGTTTGCCGGGATTTTGATCTGAGCGGATATCAACCAGTGCAAGTTTTCCATCTGCTGAAAAGTTGTAGATGGTGACCCGCTGGTAGGGGAATGTAAGCCCCAGGGATTTAAAGGTTTCAATGTCAGGATCATCGTGGAAGAAATACTGTTCAGGGTAGGTGCCAAGTACATTTACACCGATGACATTGCCATTGGCGTTGTAGATTAGATCATTTGCATTAATATCAAAGCTTTGATGTTCAAAGATGATCTTGTGCTGCCTGGTATTCAGGTCAAATTCGTACAGGGCTGCCGTATCATGACTTCCTGAGGCAAGATAGTAGATACCATTATTGTCAGCGGTGAAACCAATAATCGGGACGCTCATACCGGACAACAAATTTTCCTGGTTCTGGGAAAAATCTTCGAGTTCAACCCATTGTGACGCTTTATTTCTAAGACTTACCTTTAAGCTACCGTCAGTATCCAGGTACCAGGCAATTCTGGTATCACCATTATTGTCAGTAATTAAACTACCCCATGGATAAGGACTGATCACCTCATCTTTAAATATTGCTCCATTTAGGTTTGTGCCTGTACTACTGTGACGTAGCTCGTAAAAATCCAACCCATCTCTAACTATCGTTTTATTTAGGTTTGTGCTTGTAACATTGCGTTGTCGCTTGTAAATATCCACACTGTAAGAACTCGGGCGACTTTTACTGATACTGCGGTTCTTAATCGGCCAACGTATCACCCTGATTCTTCTGGGATCCTTAGGCATCAGGTTAAGGACGTCAAATGCCCCGCTAGTATCGCCGGCAGCGATACCAGCAATGGGAAATTTCATCTTGTTATCGATGTTAAGCGCAAAGAGTTCATCGGTGATAAGTGGATAGTCCAACCAGCCTTGCGAAATAGATTGATCAAATACGACCCGTTCATTGTTAGCCCACCAGAAGTGTTGGATTTCCCGATACCTCAAGGTGCGAAATACCGCAACAGGCTCCATGGTTTCAGTTTTAAAAATTGCCAATCTTGTCTTGCCGTTTAGATTTGCGGTTACAGCAAAATGCTTACCATCTGGCGATAGGCGCGCGATGTTGTAATCGGCAGGCGAGAAAAAGACCTCGGCAGGGAGTGCGACAGGGCGATTCTGCGCGCTACTGGCTGCGTTAACTGTGGTATTAGAAATGATCGCTACAATTAGCATGCTAATGAGAGAAGCCAGGCGGCCACTGGCAAATACTCCACAGTGCTTAAAAAAGGATTGAATGAATTCTGGCATCATCCCTGGCCCTTATTTTTCTCTAGGTATTCTAACGATTCGCAACTGTGTTGTCTGTGAGATATTTGCCATGTTAGATGGCGACCTACGGTACTGGTTTGTCGGCGATAGACCCGATAGCATTTACGGGCATTTTTTTCAAAGCGAGTCACCCATGGCGCAATCCATTGCACCTCTGCTACCGCAATTGGCAGTTTTTGAGTTTCTAATTGAAGAAGACTATCCCATTATCGAAAAGTTTATGTTTCGTTATCAATACGAAGAGGGGAAGTATGTCTTTATGGAAGGCACCCACGGTGGCTATATGTTTTTTATTGTCGATGGTATAGCTGAGGTAACCAAGCAAATCGAGAATCAGAAGACCACAATTGCGACCTTATCAGCAGGCCGTTCTCTCGGTGAAATGTCGCTAATTGACGGTGGTACCCGATCAGCTACTGTGAGAGCGCAAACCGACCTGACCTTGATCGTGCTAAAGCGAGAGGATTTTAACAGACTGCTTGAAGAGCACCCGGAGACAGCCAGTCGAATAGTGATTGGTATTGCAAGCCTGCTAAGTCGTAGCCTTCGCGAAATGACAACAGAATTTACGGAAAAGATTCTTAGTCTTTGCTAACACCGGCCATTATTGGTCAGCAGCCTCTAGTTGAATCAATTTGATGGGAATCGCCTCACTCCGATTGTTCAATACGAGAGCAAAAAACTTATCCCCCCAGGTATATTTTTCCTGCATTAATCGGTTAACAGCCTCCCGTGATTCGGTATCTACTTCATATCGATAGCGCGCAGTTTTACTCCCTCTGGTTAAGCTTACCGTTGGCTTAGATTGCAGTCGCTGATACCAACCAGAAGCTTCATCCCCTGCTCTGAGATAAGGATAGCCATCAAGGTCGACAACCCAGAGTCGGGTGGTCTTTTGTGCACCTGCTTCATTCTCCGTGTGAAGCACGACGACCTCGATCCTTTCAGATGCCAGACGCTCTGTGATACCAAAGATCGCAATGATCAGGACAAAAATACCGAGTATTGAAAACAAGATCTTCATGATGGTTGCCTGAAATGTTTAATATTAAACAGTTTAATCAAGAATAGTTTAATTGCAAGATAGTTTAACGTTAAACTATGTGTTTCCAGCTTATGAGACCTTGTGTGAAACAAACCGATTTAGAGCAAACATTTTCCTTTTTCAACGAGATAGGCATTATCGCGCAGCTGGCCAACAATGCCTTACAGGCCAGTTTTAACGACGACATGACCCTGTCCCAGTTCGCGGTCCTGAATTGGTTCGCACGCGTTGATGATATTGCCACCCCCGGGCGGCTAGCAAAGGCATTTATGGTAACCCGTGGCGCAATGACAAATACCCTGAAGAAATTAGAGGCCAAGGGCTTTGTGACCGTTGAACCAGATGCAGAGAGTGGCCGCAGGAAACTGGTTAAGGTCACGCCAGCAGGGCGCAGAGCGAGAACTGCTGCATTGAAGGCGGCGGAGCCGTTGCTCAAAGAGTTGCTAGAGCAATTCTCTGTAAAGCAGATGCAACAACATCTGCCTTTCCTTACAGAGGTAAGAAGTTATCTAGATGAACGTCGATACTGAGTGATGATTTGCTGCCCCAACCAGACCTGATTGGTTTACCAGAGCCCCTGCCAGTTGGTATCTTTCCCATCAGGTAGCTAATGCCTGTACAAAAAACGATAACAAGAGACGCCCATGCCGAAATACATCATCGCCATTGACCAGGGAACCACCAGCTCACGAGCCATCCTATTTGATACGGCTGGTAATATCGTCAAGGTTGCCCAGCAGGAATTCACCCAGTACTTTCCAGCAGATGGCTGGGTGGAACATGACCCGGAGGAGATCTGGGATACCACGGTTGCCACGGTTCGAGAGGTCATAAAGACGGCTAATATCGAAACCTCAGATGTTGCAACAATCGGCATTACCAATCAGCGTGAGACAACGATTATCTGGGATCGCGCCACCGGTAAACCAATTCACAATGCCATCGTCTGGCAAGATAGACGTACCTCTGCCTATTGCGAGGCCATCAAGGCAAGTGGTTTTGAAGCCACCGTGGCGGAGAAGACAGGTTTGCTGCTAGATCCGTATTTTTCCGGCACCAAGGTCAACTGGCTGCTGGATAATGTTGAAGGTGCAAGAGAGCGTGCCAATGCAGGTGAGTTAGCATTCGGCACCGTTGATAGCTTCCTTTTGTGGCGTTTAACCAATGGTCAACACCATAAAACCGATGCAACCAATGCATCAAGGACCTTATTGTTTAACATTCACACCCAGCTCTGGGATGAGGCATTGCTCGTCAGATTCGATGTGCCAGCGTCACTATTGCCAGAAGTCATGGACTCCAGCGCAGACTTTGGTGTCACCTCATCAGAATTGTTCGGTGCCCCGATTCCTATTGGTGGTATGGCCGGAGATCAGCACTGTGCGTTATTCGGTCAGGGTTGTTTTGATCCTGGCATGCTGAAAAGCACCTATGGCACTGGTTGTTTTGCCGTCCTTAATACCGGTGATGAAGCTGTCGTTTCCAGGAATAAACTACTGACAACGGTTGGCTATCGCCTGGACGGCAAGGTTACCTATGCGCTTGAAGGCAGTATCTTTGTGGCAGGTGCCGCAGTGCAGTGGTTGCGTGATGGATTGAAGCTTGTCTCCCATGCTGCGGAGACAGAAGCCGTGGCGGAAAAGACCGGTGATGCGAAAGGTGTTTATCTTGTCCCTGCCTTTACAGGTCTAGGCGCGCCCTATTGGGATGCAGATGCACGAGGGGCGATTGTTGGTTTAACCAGAGATTCCGGTATAAACGAAATTATCACCGCGACCCTACAATCAGTTTGTTACCAGTCCCAGGATCTTCTAAAAGCCATGGCAAGTGATGGCATTGCCACCCAGGTATTGCGAGTTGACGGGGGTATGGTGGCGAATAACTGGCTGAGTCAGTGCCTCGCAGATACCTTGCAAATACCAGTTGATAGACCCCAAATCACCGAGACCACAGCCCTTGGTGCATGTTACCTGGCTGGTTTGCAGGCAGGCATATTTGCCTCGTTAGATGATCTGCGGGATAAATGGCAACTGGAACGAACCTTCTCACCTGAATTAGATGCAAATATTGCCAGCGCCCGGTACCAGGGTTGGCTGCGTGCTGTTGAGCGGGTTAAGAGTTGATTACCAGGGGCGGTCTTTTGTTTTGCAAAGCATCCACTAGATGACGACGGTCAGGCGGGTAGGCGGGTTTTCTGTCAAAACTGCTATCGCCGTTGTTGTCGCCAATATGGTCGGCACCGGTGTATTTACAAGTCTTGGTTACCAGTTAGCAGATATTCAATCCACATCCATTATCCTACTGCTCTGGGTAACAGGAGGTATTGCTGCACTTTGTGGTGCGTTGAGTTATGCAGAACTTAGTGCGCGCTTGCCGAGGTCTGGTGGTGAGTACAATTTCCTTGGTCAAATCTATCATCCGTCCTTTGGTTTTGTATCTGGTTGGATCTCATTGTTGGTTGGCTTTGCTGCTCCCACCGCGCTTGCGGCGATGACCTTTGCTGCTTACCTGGCTGCAGCCCTCGTAGATTACATTGTGATTAATCGCACCATGGCCGCTATTGGGCTGGTGGTTTTGTTAACCCTGTTTCACAGTCGAAGTTTGCGCAGCAGCGGCTCAGTACAAAATATCTTTACCCTGCTAAAGGTCATTTTGATTATTCTTTTTTGTATTGCAGTCTCACTCGTGACCACAGACCCGCAACCGGTTGAAGTCATTCCAACGAGCACGGATATGGCATTGACCTTGACCAGTGCCTTTGCGGTTTCCTTAATCTATGTCAACTATGCCTATACAGGTTGGAATGCAGCGACTTATATTACTAACGAGATTGATGAGCCGCAACAGAATCTACCAAAGGTGCTAATTACCGGTACGCTGCTGGTGATGGTGCTATATATCGCCTTGAATAGCGTTTTTCTTTACGCTGCACCGATTGAATTGTTACAAAACAAAATTGAGATTGGCGTGATTGTTGCCGAAACTGCGTTTGGTCCAACAGGCGGGCTGGTGATGGGGTTTATCCTATCACTAATGCTGGTGTCGACAGTGAGCGCCATGATTATGGCGGGACCAAGAGTATTGCAAATGATCGGTGAGGACTTCACTGCCTTTCGTGCCCTTGGTGTGGTTAACAGCAAGGGTGTGCCTGCCAGAGCCATCATGCTTCAGTCTGCATTAACCATGGTATTTATTAGCACTTCCACTTTTGAGTCAGTGTTAGTTTTTTCAGGCTTTGTACTGGGCTTTAATTCATTGATGACGGTGGTTGGGCTGTTCTTGTTGCGTCGTCAACAGGGCAAGGATGCAGGCACCAGCTATAGGACCTGGGGTTACCCTGTGACGCCGCTGATCTATATCTCAATTACCCTCTGGACCCTTATCTTTATCACCATCGATCGGCCGGCGATAGCAGCGGTTGGCCTGGCGGTGATTGGTACAGGCTTTGGTTGTTATCTGCTAGTCGGTAAGCGTTAGGCTTTTGATGTGCGGGGATTGGAAACGAAGCTAATCGCAATTGCTGCTAGCGCGTAAAGACCGAGGAATATCTGAAAAGCGAGATCATAGTTACCCGTTTTGTCGAAGATCCAGCCGGCAAAAGGAATGCCTGAAACCATCAGTGGCATCATTGCGGGTCGCATTAAACCCATGATGTAGCCGAAACCTTCCTGACCAAATAGTGCCGAGACGATTGAGCTATGTATAGGCACAATCCCGCCCATACCAAAACCGAACACGGCGCTGCCAATGACAAATCCGAGGTAGGTGTCTGCTGAAAGTAGTATCACTTGACCCAGAAATTGGGTTGCGATGGCGAACCAAATTGCCCACTTGGCGTTAAAGTAATCCGTGAACCAGCCATAAAGAATTTTGCCCAGCACACCGGTTGCTGCACCAAAGGAAAGTATTGGCGCTGCTTCCGTCAGGCTAAACCCCATATCAGTCACCCTTGGCACCATATGGGTCAAGGTGGCGCTCATACAGCAAAACATGAGGCCAAAGGTCATAACGATTAACCAGAAGTTACGATTGGTGAGCGCCTCTTTCGTGCGCCATTGAACGACCGGTGCAGTTGCCTCTTCATCTCTATCTTGCTTTTTATTGTCAGGTAATAATCCCAGCCTGGTTGGATGATCAATGACAAAGAAGAAAATGATTGGCAACACAACGCAAAAGGTGACGACCCCGTAACTTGCAAAGCCCATTCGCCAGCCAAAGGATTCAATTAAGGTGGCAGAGGCAATGGGCATAATAACGCCGGACAATGAAATGCCCATGGTCGCAACCCCAAGGGCCGTGCCGCGCTTTAAAATAAACCAGTTTGTTACCAGCTTGGCCGTAGACAGTCCGCCCATGGCTGCTGTGCCAAGGGCAATAAAGGTAGACAGGATCGCGTACAGTTGCCATTGCGATTTGATCAAAGCCAATAAACTGAAACCAATAATTAAACAGGTACAGCCACTCAGCATGACATTGCGGATTGAAAACCTGTCCAGAGCGCGGCCAAGGCCAGGTGCTGCGAGTGCCGCAACAATGTTCACCATGGTTATGCCTATGGACACATCTAACCTTGAACCACCGAATTCCTCGGCGAGTGCGTTGAAAAATACGCCGTAAGAATAAAAAAAGAATCCAACTGCGATAAAGTCAATGAAGAACGCAACACCTACGATATTCCAACCGTAGTACATCTTTTGCTTGCTCAAGGGTTGTCCTGATTTTGGGTTTCACGGGCCGGCGAGGTGCGCAAGGTTAACGTAGATTTCACAGGTCTTCTAGATCAATGTGGCGTAAAATTGCTGCGTTGCATTATTGGTGGATAAATTTTGGGTGCTGGTATCACGAACCTTGCGGTAGATAAATTCTTTCTAACCCTGTCATTACTAGAGTCAAACAGCATTGAGCCGGGCCATGCCAATACAGCCCTGGCACCCCTTGGGAATATTCCACCTTTCCTACGTGCGTTGCTCGTTGCCGACGGTACAGTGACCATGGCGCTAGAGGCCTTCTTTGGTGAAACCATCAGGATTCGAACTATTCGCCAGGGACCAATGCCACTGCCAGCAGCCTTGCAGGTATTGGCGATGGAGAAGGGTGATGCCTGCTATTTCCGGGAAATCGAATTGCTCGGTGAGGCCACAGGTAAGATCTATGGACACGCAACATCAATATTGAACAAGCAGGCAATCAAGGCAGAACTGTTCGATGAGTTAGTTGATGAACATGTGGGTATTGGCGTTATCCTCCGTAATTCTGCCAAGGG
>CBDUKY010000112.1:0-8622 GCA_965367925.1 uncultured Pseudomonadales bacterium
AATGAAAGCTACTATTTCCCACCGCCTGTCGAACCGCTTAATCCGCATATTTCCGATGCACAAAAGCGCAATCTCGATCTTTATGGTAAAGGCAATGCCAGTGCCTTTGATGACTTTAAGTTCGACTATTTCACCCGTGAAGTGTTTGATGCCTACTATCCCGGATATGGAGATACCTGGCCTGGCTTCCAGGGTGCTATTGGCATGACCTTTGAAATGGCTTCAGCCCGTGGTCTTGCGCAATTACGCTCATCAGGTGAGACCTTAACTTATCGTGATGGTATTCATCGTCATTTCGTTGCCTCTATGGCGACCATGCTCACCACAGCCCGTCATGGTAACCGTCTGCTAAATGATTATGTGGATTACCGGCGCAGCGCCCTTGGTGATAAGACCCAGTATATTTTTAGAAATGGTGATCCGAGCTTACAGAAAAAGCTAGTAGACCTGTTAGTTGCTCAGGGCGTTGAGGTGCAACAATTTTCACAGGAAACCCGTGCTTGCGGTTGGCGCTACGATAAGGGTGCATTTGTGGTCAAGGCAGGCCAGCCAACAGGAAGACTGGTTAGAACCCTGCTGGATGCGGAAAGCCCAATTGAAGAGAGCTTCTGGGAGGAGCAAGAGCGTAAACGTGAGGCCGGTCTGGAAGTCGAGCTCTATGATATTTTGGCCTGGTCACTACCAGCGCTGTTTAATGTTGAAGTTGTTAACTGTGGAAGTCGGCTAGATAATCTTGTGCCCTATGAAGCTGGTCAATCTGACAGTAGATATGAGGTGCGGGAAGCGAAGCTGGCCTATCTTGTGCCAGCAAACACTTCCGCATCGATCCAGTTTCTCTCAGCGGCGCTCAGATCCGGATTGCATGTGGAACATGCAGCCAGAGTTTTCACCATGTTAGGTCAAGAATTCCCTGCCGGTACCTTAATCTTCAAGGTTCGTGACAATGACCAGAATCTGCGCGAGGCGTTAGAAGGCCTGGCCAATCAATATGCTGTAGAGGTTTTCTCCACAGATAGTGGTTGGACTGCCTCAGGGGTAAATTTCGGTAGTAGCAGTGTTAAGCGTATTAAGCCACCCAGGGTCGCCATTGCCTGGGATGAACCAACAGTGCCTACCTCAGCAGGTAACACACGCTTTGTGATTGAAGCTTTGTTTGGCTACCCCACAACACCCGTAAGAACAGAAGATCTTGCCTCGCCGGAGATCAAGTATTTTGATGTCGTCATCTTGCCGAATGGCTATGGCTATGAGGATGTTTTAGGCGAGCGTGGGCTCGAAAATCTTGGTCGCTGGGTACGTGATGGCGGCACCTTGATTACCAGTGCGGCGGCAACCCGGCTTTTATTGTCAGATGGGCTAGATATGCTCAATACCCATTTAGAGGCAAATCTCGATGTCGATGATGATGACGAGGCAGTGGAAGGCTTAGCGGCAGGCAGCATTATTGACTCAGACCTGGACTACCAGCAACTCTTGAGTAGCGGTCCAGGGAAGCCGGATTATGTACCAGGTGTCTTGGTCCAGGGCAAAACCGATGAAAATCACTGGCTAGCTGGCGGTGTGGCACCGACGCTTAATTTTATGCTGGCAGGCAATGATGTCTATACGCCACTAAAACATGGTGACGGTACCAATCTGGTGAGCTTTTTTAGAGAAGACGAACTCGTAGTAGGTGGTTATCTATGGGAAGAAAACAGATCCCAGTTAGCCTATAAGCCCGCGGTGATGACGAGGGAGGTGGGCAATGGTCTCGTTGTTGGTTTTACCACTGATCCTACCTTTCGAGGTTATCTGGATGGCCTCCATGTACTATTAGGCAATGCTATTTTCAAAGGGCCAGCCCATACCGGGCATTGAGTTTTGCATTCGCAACTGGCTTTTGAGACATTAAAAACAACAGACAAGTTTTGAGGGAATATAAGGATGTCGATCAATATTGAACCATCAGGTCAGGCTTGTGGAGCCACGGTTACCGGTGTGGATCTGACCCAGCCCCTTGATGAGGCAACGGTACAAGAGATTCGTACAGCATGGCTAACCCATCATGTGTTGTCCTTTCCTAATCAGCACATGTCCGATGATGATCTGGAACGTTATTCACAGTATTTTGGTGATTTTGGTGATGATCCGTTTATTGCCCCGATCCCTGGTCGAAAGCATATTATTGCGGTGCAGCGGGCCGCTGATGAAACAGCACCTTTGTTTGCGGAAACCTGGCATTCAGACTGGAGCTTTCAAGCAACACCTCCCTCGGCCACCTGCCTATTAGGTATAAAAATTCCCCCTGTTGGTGGTGACACCTATTTTGCTGATCAGCATAAGGCGCTAGCCCTCTTACCTGATGAGTTGCGTAAGAAGATTGATGGCAAGATGGCGATTCATTCTGCCGTTGGCGCCTATGCGCCAGATGGCTTCTATGGCGAGGCGGATAAGGCATCAGATAGGAGTATGAACATTATTCCATCAGATGATGCCCGTGAAACCCAGCTACATCCGCTGGTTCGAGAACATCCAGAAACGGGTGAACCAGGTATCTTTAGCTGTCTCGGCTATATTATTGGCATTGAAGGCATGAGCCAGGAAGCAGGCAGGGCGCTACTTGAGGAGCTCTATCAATGGCAAGGCCACGAATCTGTGCAATATCGCCATAAATGGGAGCCTGACATGCTATTGATGTGGGATAACCGCTCGGTATTACATCATGCAAGCGGCGGTTATGAAGGCCATGAGCGATTGCTGCACAGGACGACCATCGCCGGTTAGATTTTAGGCTATTTAAGCCATTAATCGTGGCGAACTTTGACCTGAGTCCTTACAATACATCGCTTCTCTTAACCTGCCATTTATCAAAACTTTGGGGAGTCTGATGAAAGCAAAAGTAGTTGCTGCGCTTATCTTAACACCACTCATGTCTCTGCCTGTTACAGGCTATACAGCGGAAGCAGTGATTTTGGAAGAAGTCATTGTTACTGCACAGAAACGTGAGCAAAGCCTGCAGGATATTCCTGCCTCGGTTACTGCAATTCCTGCAGAAAAAATCAACGATCTCCTGAGTGCTGGCGAAAATATTCGTGCACTTGCTGCTCGTGCACCTAGCTTGAATGTGGAATCGTCTAATGGTCGTCAATCACCACGATTTTATATTCGTGGTATTGGTAACTATGACTTTGATGTAAACGCAACCCAACCTGTTTCCCTTATTATGGATGAGGTGGCCTTAGAAAATTCTGTGTTAAAGAGCCTACCGCTTTTTGATGTCGAAAGAGTCGAAGTCCTGGCAGGTCCTCAAGGCACTTTGTTTGGTCGTAGCACAACGGCAGGTGTTGTGAAGATCGATACAGTTAAACCAAGTCACGAAACTGAAGCATTTGTTAGTGCAGGCTATGGTAGTCGCGATACTTTCAATCTAACAGGTGCAGTTGGGGGAAGCCTTAGTGACACTGTTGCAGCAAGATTATCTGTCAACTACCTGGATCGTGATGGGTGGATCGACAATAGTGTAACTGGTGACGATTTTGGTGGTTTTGATGAGATCAGCTACCGATTACAATTTTTGCTCACACCGAATGATCGACTTTCTACCCTGATTAAATTCCATGGCTTTCATCAAGACGGTGATATGCCTCAGGTGTTCTATGCCAACGCTTTCACACCAGGTGTTGAAGGATTGCGCTCAGGCTTTGATGAAGAAGATGCATCCCATGATGCACCTGCCCAGTTTGAGTTAGATCATTTTGGTACCAGCGCAAAAATCGAATATGACTTTGATAATGTGAAGCTGACTTCTATCACTGCTTATGACACGGTCGACAACTTCAGCCAGGCTGATATTGACGGTGGTCTTCAGGGTGGACCAGAAGCAATTGGTGTCCTCGGTCGTCAGGCTTTCTTTAGTGTCTCATCAGGTGATGGCTTGAGTGATCACTATCAGTTCACACAAGAAATTCGTTTTTCTGGTGAGAAAGACAACCTCTTCTATCAGTTTGGTTTCTACTACTTCGATGAAGAAATCACCGTCGATAGTTCTGACTTTAACAATGCCGGAGTACCTTTGAATCTGACACAGGTTGACCAGTCAACTGAATCTACCGCAATCTTTGGTCAGATTGAGTATGACGTCACTGATCAATTCTCTGTGATCCTTGGTGGTCGTTACACTGAGGACGAGAAAGATCTGGAAGTGATTCCTGGTACAGGTTCAACAGCACCCGCTGCTACCATTGGTGATGATGATTCCTACTTTAGCTGGGAGCTAGCGGGTAACTATGACGTCAACCAGGACGTGAGTGTTTACGCGCGCGTTGCCACTGGCTCACGTGGTCCTGTGACACTTGGTCGATTCGGTTTTACATCCCAGGCGGATACAGAAACCATCACCAGTTTTGAAGCCGGCTTTAAAGCGACCTTCTGGGATGGCCGGGCACGTTGGAACGGTACTATCTATTCCTGGCAAATTGATGACCAGCAGTTAACAGCAACTGGTGGTACAGGTAATACTAACGAAATTCTCAATGCGGATACTGAGGGTGCTGGATTCGAAACAGACATCGAGGCGTATCTAACTGAGCATTTGCGCGTCGCCGTTAATGTTAGCTACAACGATACAGAAATTACTGAATCAAGCCTTTTGACTGAGCTATGTTCAGCAACGCCAATTTGTACTAGCAAAGATCCTATTGTTGATACCTTCCCAGGCTTCTTTGGTACTGTGAATCTGGTTGCCGTTGACGGTAATCCATTGCCACGAGCGCCAGAATGGATTTACAACATTATCTTTGACTATGAGCGTCCATTTGGTGCCGGTATGGTTTATGCCTCAACCGATTGGAACTATCGCGACGATTCAAACATCTTCCTCTATGAGTCAGTTGAATTTGTTGCTGAAGAGCGTTGGTTAGGTGGTGTCAGAATTGGTTATCGTTCTGATAACCATGGATATGATGTTGCCCTTGTGGGTAGAAATATCACTGACGAGATTGTTGCTGAAGGTGCAATCGACTTTCTTAACCTTGCTGGTTTCGTAAATGAACCAAGCTACTGGGGCGTGCAGTTTAAGAAAGTTTTCTAAACTGACCAGTTAGCTTGAGTAATTGAAAAGCCCTCTGGCGAGTATCGTCCGGGGGCTTTTTTTGTTCAGTCGATCAGAAAGCGTGAAACATTGTATGCTTAGCATTGTGCTCTAGAAGATAACTGCCATGACAGATTTACAAACCTTCAGACAGGAAACCCGCGCCTGGTTGGAAGAGAATTGCCCGGCTGGTGCCAGGGGTCCAGGTCAAATCCCCTTTGGTAGCAAGCGTATTGAACTTGAACCCGATGCGAGGCTCTGGCTTGAGCGCATGGCGGGTAAGGGTTGGACTGTTCCTACCTGGCCTAAACAATATGGCGGTGCTGAGCTTGAGCGTGCTGAGTATGAAGTGCTAATCGATGAGCTAAAGCGGATTGGTGCCAGGACACCTCTCACAGGTCGCGGCGTAAATTATATTGGTCCAACGATTCTAGAGTTTGGCACTGATGAACAAAAAGCCCGTTGGTTGCCACCAATTACTCGCGGTGAAGGTGCCTGGGCTATGGGTTACTCAGAACCAGGGGCTGGATCAGACCTTGCGAGTCTTTCAACCAGAGCGGTTCGTGATGGCGATCAATATATTATCAACGGCCGTAAAACCTGGACTAGCGATGCGATGGATTGTGACTATATTTTTGTCCTGGTGCGTACATCGATTGATAAATCTAAACATGATGGTATTAGTTTGATATTGGTTGATCTGCATCAGCCAGGGGTGCAGGTAAATCCAATCAGGTTGATTTCTGGGGCTTCACCATTTTGTGAAACCTTGTTCGAAGATGCGGTCGCGAGTGTTAATGATGTGATTGGTGGTGTAGATAATGGCTGGACAGTCGGTAAGCGTTTGCTGCAGTTCGAGCGCTCGACTCATGCGGGTATTAATATTTCCGGATCTCAGGGCGGTAGAACAGAAGAGAGCACCATGCCTGAGACCATCAAACAGTATGTGCCACTAGTTGATGGGAAGTTGGCTAATGCTGGCGTGAGAGAGCATCTCATTCGCTATGAAATGAATAGCCATGCCCAACGAATAACCCAGCGTCGAGCAATTGCGGAGTTAAATTCCCGGGCGCCTGGTTTTGCCTCGTCGGCTGTCAAACTTACTAATGCACTAAATATTCAAGATGGTGATGAACTGCTGATTGAGGCCATGGGCAATCAGGGCATGACCTGGGAAGGTGAAGACTACTCGAGGGAAATAGGTGCGACGCGAAAGTTCTTATATAACAAGTCCTTAACCATCGCAGGTGGTACCAAAGAGGTACAACTCAATATCATCGCCAAGCGTGTGCTTGGGTTACCTGACTAGCAATTTTATGAATCACATAGTGGTACCAGAATTTAAACCACCCTTTGGCATTGGTCATGGCCATGTCCAGACACTGCTGGGGTCTTCATTTCGAAAATTCATTACCCCAGGGCGGGTGACGACGCTTAAACAGCGCGAGTCAGAGGAAATCTACACAGCCGCGGACGGCACCAGATTGGCGGTTTGGATATCGACCCAGTCAGCATCTGCGCCGACCATCGTCTTGATCCATGGTTGGCTTGGCACCCATAACTCTAGTTATTCATTGTCGTTGGCAGAGCATCTCTGGCAGGCGGGTTTCAATATTGTGCGCCTGAACTTGCGAGATCACGGCGGTACAGCCCATCTTAATCAGGGCATGTTTCACAATGGGCTAATTGATGAGGTTGTTGATGTGATGGAGCAGCTTGCCGTTCGATTTGGCAATGTTGGTCTTGTGGGATTTTCACTGGGTGGAAATTTTGCCCTGCGAGTTGCCAGGCAAACTGGTATTCCTGTGTTAGCTGTCTGCCCCTTAATGGACCCGGCGGCAAGTGTCGCAGCAATTGATGAGGGTTGGATTGTCTATAAAAAATATTTTATGAATAAGTGGCTGCGGGCACTGGATGAAAAGACAGCCGCATACCCAGATATTTACGACTTTAACGCTAATGGCGCCCGCAAACAGACTAGTGTCAGAGGTATGACCGAACACTTTGTTCAACATCACACAGACTATGGTTCCCTGGCGGAATATTATGACTGTTACACCCTGACAAACAATTTCCTGGCAGGGACTCATGGGACAATTCTCGCGGCGAAAGATGATCCTGTGGTGCCAGCTCATTCCTTTGAAAAGCTACCTCCATCAATCAATGTGACCAACCTGGCGAGAGGTGGCCATTGTGCCTTTATCGATAGCTATAGAATGACGAGCTATGTTGATGCTTTTGGGACCAATCACTTTAAACGTGTCTTTGGTTTCTCTGCCTGAATAAACACTCCTGACACAGGGCTGTCAGGAGCGTCATGGCAGAATATTTTCTACTAACGTACGAAGGAGAAAATATGAAGCACTACTATCATCCCATGAGCCGTGCAGTCACTACCGACTGGATGCTAAAAGAACTCGACGTACCTCACGAACAGATCATGATTGATTATGGTACTGGTGAAAACGAGACCGACGAGTTTCAGGCAATCAACCCAATGAGAAAATTGCCAGCGCTGGTGGATGATGGACTTGTGGTTACAGAAGTCGCGGCTATCTGTTTGTATCTCGCCGACAAATATTTCGAAAAGGGCATGGCACCTGCGCTAGATTCACCCTTGCGAGGTAAGTATTATCGCTATATCTTGATCTGCGGTAGCACCCTTGAGCCCATGTTTACCGTCGCGTCCACTGACAATGTGCAATTCAATCCACAGTCAGTTGGCTGGGGTGATATGGCCCGTGGTCTGGCAACACTAGAAGCCCTGACGCCCGCAGAAGGCTG
Source organism: uncultured Pseudomonadales bacterium (assembly GCA_965367925.1). GTDB lineage: Bacteria > Pseudomonadota > Gammaproteobacteria > Pseudomonadales > Azotimanducaceae > JAHRVQ01. The sequence goes on from CBDUKY010000112.1 coordinate 7,853, forward strand.
GGTGCTCGGCGATCAGTTCTCTACTGCAGATGTGATCTATGGCGGGTTACTCGGTTTTAGTACCCAGTTTGGCTGGTTAAAAGATCCAACGCCTCTGGTCGCAGACTATATTAAGCGTATACAAGCAAGACCCTGTTACAGGCAAACTCATCCTGCGGACTGGTTTGCCTGAGCCAGAAAATAGCTGAGGAAACACAACCATGGCAATCTACGAGGGCAGTTGTACCTGCCAAACTATTCGATATCAGATGCACCTGAAGCCCTTGTTTGTTCATGGTTGTCATTGCCGCTGGTGTCAGCGAGAAACTGGTTCCGCTTTCGCCATCAATGGGGTTATTGAAGCATCAGCCGTTAAGCTAACAGCAGGGGAGCCAGAATTGATTAATACCCCTTCTGAAAGTGGTGCTGGTCAACTGCTAGCGAGATGTCCTGATTGTAAAGTTGCACTCTGGAGCAACTATGCTGGTGCAGGTAAGAAGTTTCGTTTTGTGCGCATTGGTACTCTGGAAAACCCGGATCTATTCCCGCCGGACATTCACATTTACACAGCGTCTAAACAGCCCTGGGTTATCTTGCCGAAGGACACGCCAGCAGTGGAACAATATTATTCAATTAGTCAGTATTGGCCAAAGGAGAGCCTCGAGCGCCGTGAGTTAGCGGCGAGGAGTGACTAAATCTGCTTATTAGATAACAGAGACGGTGAGGCGTAGATGGGCAGACTGGTACTGATTGGTGGGCCCATTGGCGTCGGTAAAACCACGGTCATGAAG
>CBDUKY010000113.1:0-8614 GCA_965367925.1 uncultured Pseudomonadales bacterium
CTTATAGTGCCTGGCTTTTAACAGTTCAGTGAGAAAATCAGTGATCTTGGCCTCATCATCAACCACCATGACATGCTTACGGTTCAAAGGAATAGCAACCGGCATCGACTTTGCGCCAGCTTGCTTCTGTTCTTTGACTAGTTCGTCGGCGCGACGCAAGGCATCGAAGACTTCAGCCTCATAGCGGCGAACGGCAGTCAAACGCTCGCCTGAGATGATTTCATTTTCTTCGAGCATCATATTAATCAGCTCTGCATATCCAATGGTGGTGGTCAAAAGGTTACTAACGTCATGGATAAACTTGCGTTCAGGTTGCTTGTTCTTTTTTAGCTGCGTGCCGAGCGCAATTTGCTCGGAAATATCTCTGATAACCAGGGTCAGGTCTGGTGAATTGTCGTCGGCAACAAAGCTCACATTGGCATAGATGGAACCTAATTCAACCACGAATTGAATCTGCACTTCCCCGGCCGTACTGGCATCCATTGCCTCGAACAAATCTTTAGAATCCGGATGAACCAGTTCCAGGAGCAAAGTACCTGCTTCCAGGCCAAGTTTTTGCCTGGCAAAGGCATTGCATTGAAGCACGCGAAAATCTTCATTGACCTGTACCAGACCAATGGGAATTTTGTTGAACAATGTGGGATTAAAATCGTTAGTCATCAGGGTGTCGGTTCTAGCGCTTAGTACTTATCCTGGTGTTCAGGGGGTGACTATAGCGAGATGGCTTTAAGAAAGGTAGCGGCCTGAAAACCCTGGGTGTAGATAGATTTCAATCGGTTTCAGGGGTTTGCTATCATCACGGGTCTGCTCAAGATGACGTATCCATTGATCTTAAAGAATATTACTTTTCAAGTTTTTATCGCCGCGGTGATTGGTGTCCTCTGGGCATCTATGCTTGATGCGCCACCGGCTGCAGATAGTGTCTTGTACGAAACTATCATGCTTATCAAGACGAGCTTCTTAGCTGCCTTGCGTATGCTGATCGCACCCATGATTTTCTTTTCTCTGATCGGTGGCATTATTGGCATTGGTGATGTACTAAAACTACGCCAGCTAGGCGGTATTACCGTCACCTACTATTTTTCAACGACGATCATCGCCATCTTGTTAGCCTTGTTTGCTGTTTTCTTTATTCACCCCTGGACTAACTACCCGCCTAGTGTGGAAATTGTAAATGCAATTCCCGTCGACAGGATGATCGAACCTGGTAGCGACTCGATTGTGCTAGTTATCCAACAGATATTGAGCCTTGCCCTGACTAACCCTGTGTCAGCACTGGTAAATATGAATATCCTTGGGATTGTGGCAAACGCCTTCTTGGTCGGTATTGCCATCGTGATCGTGCTGCCCTCCTCCTCACCACTGTTTGATCTTGTTAGTCATATTAATCAGGTGATTTACAAAATCCTCGGCTGGGTGATACGGCTCCTGCCGCTGGGTATTTTTGCGATCCTGTTTGATTTTACGTTACGGCTTTCTGCTGGTGATGGCCATTCTGAGAACTTCTTAATTCAGCTATTTCAATTCTCAGTACTGGTGATTGCCATCACGCTGATACATGGCCTGCTTGTTCTGCCTGCGATTGCCTGGATATTCGCTGGTCGCTCTCCACTCGGGTTGCTAAAACAAATTGCCCAGCCGTTAATCGTTGCCTTTAGCACATCGTCCAGCGCGGCGACCTTGCCTGTCTCGATGAAGACCTGTGAGGAAGAACTTGGCGTGAGTCGCTCGGTGAGCAGCTTCGTATTGCCTCTGGGCGCCACCATGAATATGGATGGTACTGCCCTGTTTGAAGCGGTGGCGGCAATATTCCTTGCTTATCTTTATGGCATTGAGTTGAGTAACGTGGCAATTATTACCATCTTTTTGATGTCGATGATCTCATCAATTGGTGCACCAGGTATGCCATCAGCATCCATGGCTGGTATGCAGATGGTACTACTTGCGGTAGGTATTCCGCTTGAAGCAATTGCCATCCTGTTAGTAATAGAGCGACCGCTGGATACGATTCGTACCGCAGTTAACGTTGAGGGCGACATCATCGGTACCCTCATCGTCGAAAAGTATGTGTCTGGGAAAACAGCCTTGAGCTAAAAACAGCCTTGAGCTAAAAACAGCCTTGAGCTAATAACAGCCTTGAGCTAATAACAGCCTTAAGCTAAGAAAATGCCTGCTAGATTTAAGAAGGTCTTGAACGCACAAATGGGTGCGTACTTGAAAGCCCGCCATCAACTGCAATGGCCTGGCCATTGACGTAACTTGCCGCATCACTTGCCAGAAATAGCGCCATATTGGCGATCTCAATCGGGTTGCCATAGCGGGCAGTTGGATTCAGTTGACCAATCTTATCCTCAGTACCTCTGGCTCTTGCGCCGTCAAAAACTGGTTTGGTCATGCCGGTCTCAATTAACCCTGGACAGATAGCATTTATTCTTACACCGGTACCAAATAGTTGATTGCTTGCGGTCTGGACTAGACTAATGACGCCTGCTTTGCTGGCCGAATATGGGGAACCGCCAGCATTTGCCCGTAGCCCTGCAACTGATGCTGTACAGACGATACTACCGAAACCCTGTGACACCATCTGCTTACCCGCGTACTTAACAGCCAGGAAGGGGCCGATCAAATTTACCTGCAAGACCTTTTGCCATTGATCTACTGTCTGTTCAAACAAGGGGACGCGGCCGCCGGAAATACCAGCATTCGCGTAGATGGCATCAAGTTGACCATATTTCGCTGTGGTTTCTGTAACGAAGGACTCAACGGCAGCTTCATCAGCAACATCGGCAACCTTGTACTCAATAGTGCCAGTTACACCCTCGCAAGTTTCAATCAGTCCTTCTTCATTTAGATCAATCGCAACGACATTAGCGCCTTGTTCAGCAAATAGTCGTGCACTGGCACGACCAATACCGCTACCTGCGCCTGTTACAATTGCTGTTTTACCTGCTAGTTGGGCCATGGGTCTAACCTTATTGTCTATGTTAAATATGCTGCGGTCTGGCATGCGCTAGTTGCCAGCTAGTCTCGTAAATTAATGTTTGAAAGTCCGTCAACGCCGAGAATAAGTCTGGCAAAATAGTGGATAAATTCTCTGTGCTGCTGTGAAACCTGAAGCCGGGTCATGCAATCCTCCCCAGTTTTGGAGGTCAAATATTCGTAGCAGGAGGTGACTGTTTCGTCATGCCCCAGGAGTGCATTTATTTCTTCGTTCAGATAGTCATGTAGGTCGGGCAGATCATCCTCTGTGATACCGGAGCGTTCTGGGTCCAAGACTGCATTGCCCCATACGGTTGCGATATAGACTCTGAATCTGTCCTTATCGACAAAATCTTCCGTTAGACGGCAAGTTTTTACGATTTCATCCAGTGCTGGACTAAATCGGTTACGTATCTCAGCTTTGTTCATCTAGTTGACAGTTATTTTTACCAACCCCCAGTATATATCAATCCTCGGCTGGTGCTGATAGTTCTCATTTGTTTAAACTAGCTGCCAATCGATTAACTAAAAAATGAGGGATATGTATGAGCGATCTACTAGAAAAGGTTGAAGGCGGTATTGCCACGTTAACCATGAATCGGCCTGAGAGCCTGAATGCGCTGTCTGGCGACATGATGGCAGCACTATCGGAAGCAGTTCCACGCCTTGCTGCAGATCGCGATGTGAAAGCCATTGTCCTCACCGGCGCTGGTCGGGGATTCTGCGCTGGTGGAGATGTGAAGAACATGGCTAGCCGGGATGCTGCGCCAGCTGGTGATGGCACGCCTGGGTCAAATGCACCGACCCTGGAACAACGAGCAAAGGCGCTTCGAAGTGGCATGGAAGTGTCAAAAATTCTCCATGAATGCACCACGCCAACCATTGCCATGATGCGTGGACCAGCTGCCGGTGCGGGTCTAGCACTTGCACTTGCCTGCGACATTCGCATGGCATCTTCCACCATTAAGCTGACGACAGCATTTTCGAAAATTGGTGCCTCCGGTGACTACGGCGGCAGTTACTTTCTGACCAAGCTTGTTGGCGGCGCCAAAGCCAAGGAACTTTATTTCACCGCAAGTCATGTTGATGCCGATACAGCACTCAAGCTTGGTATCGTAAACCATGTATTCGACGATGCTGATCTTGAGACAGAAACCATGGCCATGGCGAAGCAGATTGCCAATGGTCCAACCATCGCCATGGAGTACATCAAGAAGAATCTAAATGCAGCTGAAAGTGGTGGCAGTATTGATCAGATTTTTGATATGGAAGCTTTTGCAATGACGCGAACCATGATGACTTCCGATCATAAGGAAGCAGCCAGAGCGTTTGTTGAAAAGCGCGCGCCTGTATTCAAAGGCGAGTAACTGATCGTTTAATACCGGGCAGGAACCGCACCTCACGTGACTCGGCAGCGAAAAATTATTCATGTAGATATGGATTGTTTCTATGCTGCCGTGGAGATGCGCGATAACCCTGCCCTACGCGGTATACCGCTTGCAGTTGGTGGGGCCTCGGACCGACGAGGTGTTATTTCAACCTGCAACTATGAAGCACGGGAGTTCGGTGTCCATTCCGCAATGGCAACCGCCTACGCACTTAAATTGTGTCCGCAGTTAAAGGTGATTCCCGGCCGCATGTCACACTATCAAGCCGTGTCGCAACAAATCAGGGAAATATTTCACCGTTACACAGACATTATTGAACCTCTGTCGCTGGACGAGGCATTTCTAGATGTCAGTGATTGTCAGCAATTCCATGGTAGCGGTACCTTGATTGCAGAAAATATTCGTACTGCGATAAGAACTGAACTTAACCTGACAGCATCCGCCGGTGTTGCGCCTAATAAGTTTCTGGCCAAAATTTGCAGCGATGAAAACAAGCCGGACGGTCAATGTGTCGTAACCCCAGAAGACGTGGATGCTTTTGTTCGGAAACTGCCGCTAAAGAAGATCCCCGGTGTGGGTAAGGTGACCGTGAAACGCCTTGCAAAGTATGGTCTACATACCTGCGATGATGTCAGACAATTTGGTAAACAGGAGCTGGTTAGACAGTTTGGCGGGCTGGGAGAAATGCTCTACAAACGCTCAATGGGTATTGATGAACGGGAATTGACAACCTCCTGGGTAAGAAAGTCATTGAGTGTCGAGCGAACCTTTGCAGAGGATATTCTTGAACTGGAACTCACCTATGCCCACGTGGATAAGCTTTTTACGGAGCTCACCAGACGCCTTGAAAAACATAAGCAGAGGCCCATTAAGAATCAGCAGGTGAAACTCAAATTTTCCGACTTCAGATCAACTACCATTGAACGTAAAGCCAATGGGCTAGACAAACAACGCTTCCTGGAACTGCTACCCTCGGCCTGGGAACGAGGCAATGGGCTGGGTATCCGTCTGCTCGGTCTTGGTGTCACCTTTATGGACGACAATCAGCTCGCTGAAGAACAACAACTGAAATTATTTGAATAGTGTCCTAAGCCCCTGTCTTTCTGTATGATTGGCTCCCTTTTTTACCAGCCTTCCCCGGTTACTCAAGATGCGCAAGACCAAAATTATTTGTACTATCGGCCCAGCTTCAGACAGCTATGACAATTTAGAAAAATTGGCGAAGGCTGGTATGGACGTGGTCAGGTTAAACATGTCGCATGGTACCCATGAAGCTGCAGCCAGGGTCATCAAGTCAATTAAGACCCTAAACCGGAAAATTACCCACCCCATTGCCATCTTGTTGGATACCCAGGGACCTGAAATTCGGACCGGTGACCTGGCCAAGGAACTAGAACTAAAAAATGGTTCTGTGATTACTATCAGCGTTCGCGACAATACGGATGTGGAAGCCAGCTCGTTTCATATTCACTATGATGATTTACTGCAAAGCGTAAGCGTCGGTGATCGAATTACTGTCGATAACGGCATCATCAATCTGCAGGTTTTAGAGAAGAATGATGATGGCACCATGAAATGTACCGTCATTGATGGGGGTGTCTTAAAAAGTAAGCGCCATGTAAATCTGCCAGGTATCCGGGTAAATTTGCCGGCCATTACGAAAAAGGATCACGCCGATATCCTCTTCGGTTTGGAACAAGGTGTTGATTTCATTGCACTGTCATTTGTTCGTGAGGCAGATGACGTCCGCGAACTGAAAAAGCTGATGGGTAATAAGGTCGACAAGGTCAAGATTATCTCCAAAATCGAAGATCAGTCAGGCGTGGCAAACCTCGATGAAATCATGCAAGAGTCTGATGGCATTATGGTTGCACGGGGTGATCTGGGCGTTGAAATCAACATTGCGGAAATGCCAAACGTACAGCGTCGAATTGTTCGACGATGTGCTGAAATGGGCAAGCGCGTTATTGTCGCGACTCACCTGTTGGAGTCCATGATCGAAAATCCAATTCCAACCCGGGCAGAGGTAACTGATGTTGCGAATGCGATTTATGAGGAAGTGGATGCGGTGATGCTTTCCGGTGAGACAACCATTGGCAAGTACCCTATTCGCTGTGTCGAACAACTGGTTGATATTGCCCTGACCACAGAATCTTTCCCAGGTTTGAGTTTTACCGACAATCTGGATCGAAGCAGTGATAAGCAAAGTCTTGCCGCAACAGCGGTTTCGCTAGCGGAATCATTGAATGCGAAAGGCATTGTCGTGATTACCCGGCGCGGCTTTATGGCTGACTATGTGACGAATTGTCATCCGCAGAAAACCCGGATCTATGCTTTTACCAATGATAGTCAGACCCGCCGCAGATTAATTCTGAACCGTAATCTATCAGCCTTTAGAACAGCATTTAGTAATGATCCAGAGAAGACCCTGGCCACCGCTTTCAAAATGTTGAAGTCCAAGGCTGGTCTTGAAACCGGTGATAAGGTTGTTGTGATCTCGGATATTCTTGTGGGTACAGGCATTGAAGCGATTCAAATTCGCTATCTCTAGCTAACGGCCTGTTGATCTTTTGCCCGCAGTAGTGGGATTTTCTGAATGAGCAATCCTGCAACAATAATGATCAGGCCGATATAGGTGGTGGGATAGATTTCCTCACCTAACAACTGGTTGATCAACACCAGGGATATAAACGGCGAGAGGAAAATAAGGGTGCTAACCCGGCTCGTATTCTCTGCTAGCTGAAGTGCTCTTGACCAGAATAAAAACGCGAGCCCCATCTCAAAGGTGCCAATAAAGGCAGCACCTAACAGCCCTTCCCTGTTCACATCAAAGTTAGAGAAACTAAGACACGCGATGAGCGAAAAAGGCAGTGAACAAAGAAAATTTAAACCCATGGCGACACGTTGGTCTCTTTGATCCCGAACACTAAATACCCAATAAGCCGCCCAGATAACCGTCGACAAGATGGCAAGCAATAACCCCTGAATACTGAAGCTGGTGAACTCACTAAAGTCACCGCGGGTTGCAATTAATACAACACCCAGATAGCCAATGACGACTGCTGCCAGGTCGTATCGCGTTAGCTTTTGTTTTAGAAACAGGACAGAAAAAAGTACCAGAACAAGTGCCCAGGTGTAGTTGACTGGCTGTGCAATTTGAGCGGGCAGTCGATCATAGGCTGCAAACAGCACAAGATAATAGATCAACGGATTGAGCAGGCTAAACCCAAGGGTTACCTTCCAGTGCAGGCGTAACTGGTTAACCAGTAGCCGTAGATTATTTTGTAGCAGTATTGGGATGAGTAACACCAGGGTCGACACAAGACTTGCGAAGAACACCATCTGATAGGTATCAAGGTGTTGAAGCGTTAATTTGAAGGCTGTTGCGACCGTTGACCAGAAGCATACGGTTGTAAGTGCGAATAGGTAGGCTTTGGTTGTGTTTTGCACCGACTTTGCACAATGGTGATAAGGAAATTGGAGGCTGGGACCGGAATCGAACCGACGTAAACGGAGTTGCAGTCCGCTGCATAACCACTCTGCCACCCAGCCAGGGAGGACCTAAATCATTTTCTAACACTAAACCCGGTCAACGCTTCGCGTTGATGCAGTCCGCGCCTCGGCGGCCCCGCATAACCCTCTGCCACCCAGCCAGGGAGGACTTAACGATACAAAATAGTTTGCCTAACCGAGGTCAGGAAAGCGGGCAAGTCTATAGGAATTTGCGAACAAATTCACGACCAAAAATCGACTAATTGATCATGCTGGCAAGAAAGATGAACGTGATGGACGCGAGCGCCAGAACACCGAAGATTTCTTTGTAGGTTGAGTGATTCATGGTGCCTATACTAGGTGGCGATTGAGGCAAAACGAAAGAATGATTACCAATATTCTTATAACTAGTGGCTCATCGAGCAGTACTTTTGCTTGCTCATGCCTGTGCTAGACTGCGCTAAGAAGCGCTTTGGAGTTCTTATGGCACTATTTAAAACACTGATTCTATTGCTAGCCCTGGTGATTGGCCTGCCCAGCTATGGGGAAAATGATGCGCCAACCCTTCGAGTTGGGATGTTTACAGAATTTACCCCCCTCTGCTTCATCGTAAGTGGTGAAATTCAAGGCATCGAGGTCGATCTGGCGAATCAGCTAGGAGCGCGACTAGGACGAAAAATAGAAATTAAGACCTACGCCTTCACGGATCTCATCCCTGCCCTCGAAGCTGGTGATGTAGATATTGTCATGTCAGG
>CBDUKY010000114.1:0-8609 GCA_965367925.1 uncultured Pseudomonadales bacterium
TGAGCGCTGTCATAATCCGGCAGGTGTCGCACGGCAGCGCTGTGCTGCAGCAAGTGAATCTGACAGGACAGCGCTATTAAAGACCATTAGTGTGCCAACCACGGTGATCCATGGTGTCGATGATGCGTTAATTCCAATTGCCCATGGTGAAGACACAGCCAATCTGATTCCCGGTGCCCAATTTGTCCCTGTCCCTGGTATGGGACACAACATTCCAGAAGGTCTTGTACCAGCGTTTGTGAGCATTGTCTCCAAACACCTGATCTGGGAGGGTGCCAGCTAGTGAGTTGGATGGGGAAGATCTTAGGCGGCGGTATTGGCTTACTGTTTGGTGGACCAATCGGTGCTGTTCTTGGTGCCGTGGCCGGGCACCATGCCCTTGATAGTGGCAGTGGTGGCGGGGGGCTGTTTAGCAGTCTTGAAAATAAACAGAGCATCTACTTTGCCGCGACCTTTTCAATGCTTGGTAAGTTGGCAAAAGCTGACGGAATTGTCACCCAACAAGAAATTGATGTTATCGATCGGGTAATGCGGGAAAACCTGCGACTAAATCCACAAGCGCGAAATCTCGCTGTACAGATTTTTAATACCGCAAAAGACTCCAACCAGCGTTTCGAGGATTTTGCGCATCAGTTTTATCAAGAGTTTGGTGCCTCTAAAGAGGTGTTAGCATCGATTATTGATCTGCTATTGCTTGTCGGTCATGCGGATGGGCAATTACATCCGGCAGAAGAAGAAATGATTCTAAAAGCGGTGCATATCTTCAAACTCGAAGATCGATACCAGCAGCTGAAGAGTCGGTTCTCCGGCGTACCCCAGGATATCAATCGATACTACGCCATTCTGGGTGCAAAAAAGGGTGATGCCTTAAAAGACATCAAGAAAAAATATCGACGGCTTGCCATGGAGCATCATCCTGATCGTATCCAATCCCAGGGTGTACCACCTGAGCTGGCAGCCGCCTCAGAAGAAAAATTTAAGGAAATTCAAAACGCCATGGATATGGTTGAGAAAGACTTACAAGGTTAATCGCGAATGTCTGATCCAAAGCCTTTTGTAGCGCTTGAGTTTCTTGAGTATCCAGTGGCAGAAATGCAGCAACGTGCACGCCAGTTCTATGATCAGATGAAGCGTCGGCGCACGGTTCGGGATTTTTCAGACAGACCCGTACCAGTGGACATTATCGAGCATTGTTTACGAACAGCAGGTACCTCAGTCAGTGGTGCAAATTTGCAGCCCTGGCAGTTCGTCGTGGTGAAGGACAAGGAAACTAAACGGGCGATTCGTGAGGCAGCGGAGCAGGAGGAGCGTGCCTTTTACGAACAAAAGGCGCCCCAGGAATGGCTAGATGCATTAGCGCCTCTGGGTACCGATGCAGAAAAACCTTTTCTCGAAACGGCGCCCTATTTGATTGCCATTTTCCAACAGCGTCATGGCTTGACTGCCGATGGTAAGAAGGTAAAGCATTACTATCCCACCGAGTCTGTCGGTATTGCGACAGGTATGTTGATTACCGCCTTGCATCAGGCAGGTCTGGCAAGCCTGACTCACACACCAAGTCCTATGAAGTTTCTAAATAAGATTCTGAAGCGTCCAGCCTCGGAGCGGCCGTTTTTACTGCTTGTGGTGGGTTATCCGGCGGAGGGTGCAAAGGTGCCGGATATTAGCAAGAAGACGCTGGATGAGATTGCGACCTTTATCTAGCGTTACTGCCAGGGTCGCAATCTTATCTGCGAGTTAGATCCTTTGACCAACCTTCTTTTCCGCTGTGCGCTTGTCGAGTGCGATCAGGTCGAGCAGGATGTTGCCGGCTTCAACAAGATAAGCATCTGGTTCAAATGACTCGTCTTCTTCTGCGGCAGAAGGCAGGACAGGTGCATCGGTTTCGCCATCCTGTTCCAGCTGTATCGCATTCGTACCAGCGACACCCGCCATTTCATTGCCAACAAGGGTTTCTGAAGAAGCATCGGCATTTGTCTCTGTTGCAGGTGTAGATGCACCACCGGTCGTTGCACTTGCAACGTCTGGGGTCTTTTCTTTTTTCAGATCATCCAGGGAGGCGATAGCTTCAAGTCCCTGAGCCAAACGCTTTTTGTTTTCAAGGGCAACCCAGAATGCATCGGCCTCGGCTTTTTCTTGTATTCGTTTCGCCTCGTTTAAGGTAACGGTTTTTGTATTGCGCTTTTCTTTCCGATAGGCGAGTGCTTCCTGTAGATAGGCAAACTCAGGATCATGCTTTGCCCGTTCCTCATGCAAGGCACTCAGTTCACCTACCAGTGGCGTAATAGATCGCTTGGTGCGATAGCCTGTGGCAGCAATCTTGTCCCAGGGGAGGGGAGCGTCGAGGCTACTTTCGCCGATGACTTCTGGATCAAAATCATTGGGGAAGATGATGTCAGGGACAATACCCTTATGCTGTGTGCTCTCACCAGAGATTCGATAAAACTTGGCCTGGGTTAACTTAAGCTGACCACGATTAAGCGGTAACAATGATTGCACAGTACCCTTACCAAAGGTCTGGTTGCCGATAATCAAGCCCCGTTCATAGTCCTGTATTGCACCCGCAAAAATCTCCGAAGCAGATGCGCTCAAGCGATTAACCAGCACAGCCAGTGGGCCATCGTAGATGGTGCGAATATCCCGGTCGTTAAGGATATCAACGCGATTGCTCTTACTGCGGATTTGAACCGTTGGGCCCCGATCAATAAAAAGGCCAGTTAAGGTTTTAGCTTCTTGCAGTGAGCCGCCGCCATTGTCACGTAGGTCCACCACAATGGCTTCAACACCCTGGTCTTTTAGATCAACAAGGAGTTTTTGAACATCCCTTGTGGTGCTCTTAAAGTTCTTATCACCCGCTTGCAGCGCACGGAAGTCGATGTAGAAGGTGGGAATATCAATCACGCCAATCTTATGGGTTGCGCCAAACTGCTCTACCTCAATAACCTCAGCTTTTGCGGACTGTTCTTCAAGCTGCACAGTGTTACGGGTCAGATTGATAATATGGGATTGTTCTGGTGATGTAGAAGACACCACATCAAGCCGGACGATTGTGTCCTTCTTGCCGCGAATCAGTTCAACAACCTCGTCCAGGCGCCAGCCAACAACGTCTACCATCTCACCGTCGAGACCCTGTCCGACAGCAACGATTTTATCGTCTGGAAAGATCTTTTTAGATTTATCCGCAGGTCCCATAGGAACAAGGCTCACCACCTTGGTAAATTCATCTTCACGTTGTAGAACAGCACCAATACCTTCCAGTGACAGGCTCATATTGATATTGAAGTTCTCCGAGGTACGAGGAGAAAAATATTGTGTATGTGGGTCATAGGTCTTGGTGAAGGAGTTCATAAACAACTGGTAGACATCTTCACTATTGGTCTGCAGTGTGCGGCTAAGGCGATTCTTGTATCGTTTTAAGAGCAGTTCCTGGGTGGACGCTGTCTCTTTATCAGCAAGCTTGAGGTTTAGCACCGCATTCTTAATCCGCTTACGCCAGAGATCATCGAGTTCCGCTTCGGTGGTTGCCCAGGGTACATCTTCACGGTCGAGGACAAGCTCCTCATCAATGGTGAAGTCCAGGTCTTCAATACCTTGTTCAAGATGGGCAATGACCTTTTCAAATCGGTCCACAACCCGCTTATGGTAAACGTTGAAGATCTCAAAGGCCGGATTGACGTTACCTTGTCGAAGGGCGTTATCAAGATCAAATCTCAAGCGTTCAAAACTCTCTATGTCCGAGGCGAGGAAATAGCTCTTGGAAGGATCCAGATCCTCGATATAGCTATCAAAGATCTTCGTCGAGAGGTCATCATCCAGCACCGTGCTGACGTAGTGCCTGCTAGCCAGGGCATCAACAATGTTACGAGTGGTATTGGCATGCACGGGCATCGGTGCCAGGGGTTCAACTGCCTGGTCAGCGACGGTGGCGAAACTAACACTTGTGGCGAATAGCAGCGCGAGGAGCGAGCTGGCCAGAAATTTCGTTTTAAAATTCATAAAGTTTCGTAACTTATTGTGAGTGGTTGTTGGTAAATATCGTTAAAGTTATTAACGTTCTATCTACTTAGAACCAGAATTTGGCTCAAGTTCCCCAAAAATACAACCTGATAGTCAGGCGAGCCATTGAGTTTACTGGCCTCAAGTCTCGACTTGCAAGGTTTTGCGATGAGCATCACGTTTGTTCAGCCAAAGTGCAGAATAACTGTGTAATAATAGTTGGCTTTAAAGCGATGTCATTTAGGAAATTCATGAAAAATAGCTTATATAACAAAGTATTACTAAGCATATCTCTTGTGGTTTCGAGTTCTTGTTTAGCCGCAGAACCCGCAACCGAGGAGGCAAATGCAGAACTGTCAGGAGACATCTCTTATTATTTTGGTTATTCCCTTGGCAATAATTTACAGCAAACCGGTAATGCCGATGTTGATCCGGAAAAGGTACTACTAGGATTAAGACATTCATTGGCAGCTATGCAACCAGCGCTGAGTGAAGATCAACAGCGAGCCGTGCTAGAAGAAGTGCAGCGTCGCCGGATTGAAATTCAACAACAGCGAATGGATGGCCTGGCCGAGGCAGCACGCACCTTTCTTGAATACAACGCCAAGCAGGAAGGTATCATCGAGACGGCCTCTGGTTTGCAATATCAGGTCCTGCAAGAAGGCACTGGTGCCAGCCCGACAGCAGAGGACTCTGTACTGGCGCACTATGAAGGCCGGTTGGTTAATGACAGCGTATTTGATAGCTCGATTGCCCGGGGCGAACCAGTCACCTTCCCGCTATCGCGAGTGATTGCTGGTTGGACCGAGGGCTTACAGTTGATGAAAGAAGGTGGCAAAACACGATTCTTTATTCCACCAGAGCTTGGCTACGGCCCAGGTGGTACTCAGAATATTCCACCAAATTCTGTCTTGATCTTCGATGTAGAGTTACTTGAAGTAAATCCAGAGGCTGGGCAGTAGGCGTACCTTTAGTCAGTGGGGCGACCTACGCCTCGCTGACGATAATACCCAGATGTTGCAGTAACGCGGTTTGCTGTTGTGGGTCAATGGTGACCCCGCGCATATCGACTTCCCGTACATCAATCCCCTCGACTGTCGAACCCCTGATATCAGCGCCCGTTAGCAGTAAACCCGTGGCCTCCACACCATGTAGTTCACAGTCAGTCATGACAGCATTTTCCAGGTTTGCCTCGTTTAGAATGCTGTGACTCAGGCGATTATCGCTAAAGGTGAGCTCGGCAAAGTTTGCACCGGTAAAATCTCCATAGGTCATATTGCAATCGCGGATGGCACCGTCGTTCAAACTCACATGACCACCAATATTGCTTTCAAAGCTCGTATGGCTAAGGTCTATACCCTGGCCCTGACAGGAAGCTAGTTCCGTGCGGTATAGATTGGCCCTTGAAAAGCAGGCCATGGATAGATCGCAGTGTCGAAATTCACAAGCCGTGACCGTGGCAAACTTGAAGCTGCAGCCCTGTTCTTGTTCTCGCTCGTAGAATTGGCAATGGTCGAAGACACATTCTCGTATGGTCATACTGTCAAAGCTGCAACGAAGGAAATGACAGGCTGTGAAGGTGCAATTATCCACTTCATCGGTACGAAATTTCACATCGGTAAAATGGCACTGATGGAAGCTTAAGGCCTCGAGATCTTCATTGATCTCGAGGCCATCAATCGTAAGGTCTTTTAGCGCCTCACCTGATTCAACCTGCTGCCAAAACGCTTGTAGTGTAGAGATGGCCAAGATTGGCTTCAGCGACCAAACGCTTGCTTGAGCTGATTGGCGGCAAGTGCAACGGCATCCTTCGCGCTTTCTAGTGCATCGGTCATGCTAATAAACCCATGTACCAGACCGTCGTAGCGTTTTACAAGGGTGTCGACGCCAGCGTCTGCCAGTCGTTTTGCATAGGCTTCGCCTTCATCCCTGAGCGGATCGAATTCTGCCGTAAAGACCGTCGCGGAGGGTAGGCCCGAGAGGTCTGTGGCATTAATGGGTGAGAGCAGAGGTTCGAGGCGGGTTTGCTTGTCAGCATAGTGATCCCAGAACCACTCCATGGTCGTTCGCGTAAGGAAGTAACCTTCAGCATTTTCTTCATAGGATGCTGAACCCATGCTGCCGTCCGTCACCGGATAAATCAGTAACTGGTGGCAAATTGTCGCGGCATTATCAGCCTTTGCCTTTAGGCAGACAGCTGTTGCAAGGTTGCCCCCGGCACTGTCACCACCGACCGCAATTTTTTCAGGGTCGATATTTAGTTTCTCGGCATTTTCAACTACCCATTGCCAGCTGTTGTAACAGTCATCCAGTGGTGCTGGATAGGGATGTTCCGGTGCTAGTCGATAATCCACTGCGACCACAACACAATTCGCTTGTTGTGCCAGCAGTCGGCAAGGCTGGTCATGGGTTTCAAGGTCACCAATAACCCAGCCACCACCATGGAAATAAACCAGACATGGCAAGGTTTCATCGAGAGCGGGTCTATAGACCCGAACCGGGACCCCATTAGCAGAAGTATCCTCAATAGCAGGTAGGTCAACTTTCGTTGCCTCGGCTTGCATCATCCGATACAGGTTTCTTGCTTCTTCCGGGGGCAGATCGCTCATCGCAGGTCCACCTGCGTCAGCCATTGCTTGTAACATTACTGCTAATACTGGATCTAGTGCCACCGGTTGTTCTCCTTAATTTTTCTACTTCTGATGCGGTTATGTTCAGTTCGAATGACTGGGAGTGTAAGCTAGGGTAACGCGAATTAAAATGACTTGAAACCTTGCCCGACTTCCTAAGAAATTCTCAACTGCGCCTGTTTTTATCCGGCACCTTGTTTAGTGCTGCCTTTGTCTGGATGGCGATTACCAGCTATGACGTTGATGAAGAAGAAATCCGCGTGTTCCTGATTCTCTCGACGATCGTTGTCGGTATTTTGATTCTGGCGGGCTGTTTGCTTGGCATGTTGCTTATGCTGCTACGAAAGACCAGGCGCAGGGAAGGGTTGCTGGGCAAAATTGAGGAGATCGAGAGAGAAGTCGCCGCGTCGCCGGAGGCTGAACGCTCGACAACGACGGAAAAACCAGAGGCTTAAGGAAGGCGCTTTGGTGCCCGGTTAAACAATCCCGCCAGAATGCGAAGCAGATTCAGCATCAGGTCCAGACCGATTAGTGCGATCAGCCCAGCCAGAATGCCGACGCCAATGGCCGTGCCATCAAGCATCACACCGTAGCTAAAGTTTTCCCACACAGCTTGTCGAATTTCTATTACAGGCGACATAAACACGTGGATATAGGCAGCCGCTGGTGATTGATTGAATGCGTCAAGTGCCTGGGTCAAATACCGATTTCTCGATAGAATTGACTCGATACTCTCACCCCCTGAAACAATCACAGGATCAGATTTCTGGCTGTAGTAGTCGATTAGCTTGTCGAGATCACCGGCGAAATATTTATCCGCATCGTCCTGGAACTGGCTTAAGGATTGGTTGGATTCTGCCACCCTGGCTGATAGGTTCTTACCATACTGATCGATAAAGCCCGGTACCTGGATGCCTACCAGTACCCCGGTAACAAAGACCATCAACTTCAGGTATTCCAATATTTTAGTCATGTAAGTTATGAAAACCTGCATAGGGGTTTTGCTGTTATACAGCCTTTGAGATTAATCCTATCTCAAACCTGGAGTATTTCATTCATCAATCGGTGAACGGTCCACACTAGTGGCTATGCTGTAGGCTCGTCTGGCGAGGCGTCAGTGAGGTTCCGAAGCCATGTGCTTAGCAGCTCACTGGTTTCTTGCCTGGTTGGTAGATCGAGATGCTGGGTGTTGGCAAGGAGGTGCAAGCTAGTCTGGGGGGCAAATTGTTTGAAGACGGCCTCAAATTGATCAGCCAGCAGGGCCTCATCGTCCTTTCCGACAATTGTGATGACAGGTTGTTGGATTGCCTGCAGGTCAGTTTGATAGGCTCTCGGTGAAATAGACTCATTTAAACGATAGGAGTAGGCATTTGCCTGTAGGCCATCAGCAAGATTTTCTGGGCGATTAAAGTAGATCACCGGGCGACCATTAAAGGTCCTTATGCCGACCTTATTGAGCATGCTCAAACCAGCATATCGTCTGATGGAGACTTGAACCCAGTCCCCTGAATTTGGTCGCACTGTTGGCGCCTTAAAGCCAAGATAGGGTGCGAGTAATATATATCCATCAAAAGGCGGTAACTGACTACCAGCGTATCTGACTGCTAACCCTGCACCAGATGAATGACCACCAAGGATCATCAGGGCTTCTGGATATTCAGCGGCTAGCTGATTTTTTAAATCTAATAGATCATCTTCCAACTGGCCAATATAGTTAATGTCTCCCAGATTGCCGGGTGTAGATTCACCATGGCCACGTAAGTCAGGTATCACAACAGTCGCAGCGAGAGATTTGTTTAAGCGGCTAGCGAGAGGAATGAGATATCTGCCCTCTGAGCCGGAACCATGAAGCAGCAGGATAAGCAGGTTAGCCTGGCCTGGTAGCTTCCTAAAGAAAAGCGAGCTGCCATCACGAGGGTTGAAGTAATGCGCCCCGACATTTGTGTTGGGTAACGTTGACAGTTCCAGGGCGTTGAAGTTAAG
>CBDUKY010000115.1:0-8589 GCA_965367925.1 uncultured Pseudomonadales bacterium
TTGCATCGAGTCTTGCTGACATAGAGATTCCTGACTGATGGTAGGGATTTATTTAACTAATGGTGACGGCATATTCCTGCAGTAGTGCTTCTGGAATGATTTCTAACGCCTGCTGATGGGTATTGTTTAAAAATACTCGTGGCGCCATGCCTTTCTCGTAGGCTTCCAGCCATCTTGACGCGCAAAGACACCAACGATCACCTTGTTTTAAGCCTGGGAAGCCAAATTCCGGGTGCGGTGTCGTGAGATCGTTACCTGAGAATCGAGAAAATTCAAGGAATGCCGTTGAGACCTCGACACAAACCGTATGGGAGCCAACATCCTCTTTACAGGTGTTGCAACACCCATCGCGAAAAAAGCCAGTCATTGGTTTTTCAGAGCAGGGTTGCAAGGGTTCACCCTTGACGTTTATCGCTGGATATTTTTCGATTGGTTCCATAATGCATTGGCCAGTTGAGTAACCTGCAGTTTGCGTTAAGCTAACCGCTGAATCAAATGGACCCGGTTGATCAGGGTGCGGGTCTGCCTCGACGGAAACTCATCTGGCGAGCATTAGCGCTAACTGAGTTAGCGGTATCCTCACCTGCAATGCGCTTAATTTCTTCATAGGATTCCTGGCGGATCTCGTTGATTCGTTTCTGCCGTTCATCTCTGGATAAACTTTGTTGATTGCGGATCTCTGTAATCTCATCCTGAGCTTGCGCATTTACATTGTATACCTCGATGATTTCTGCGCTCGAATTACCATAGCGATCACCGATAGATTGCAGGGCACGAAAGGTCGGGTCCTGGGCGCGTGCGTATGCTTCATAGCGGTCAGGTCCAAGGTAGTCCTTAACTCGTTGCTCGCTGATGGCGCGTTGCTCCTCAAAGGATGCGCGGTCAGTAAAGCGGAAATCTGTACCCTCGGTAGCTTGTCTTAGCCTAAAAATATCTCGAAACTCTTGCTCTGAGTAATCAAATGCTTCCATGGAATTACGCATCTGTTGGGCAAGTCTTGAATCTCTTACTTGATACTCGAAATATTCATCTGGGCTTAATAGCTGGCGAACCTTTTCCTCCATTTCTTCTCGCGCTGTACGTCTATCTTGTCTGGCTTCCCGGGTAAACCCGCCTTGAAGGATTGCCCGTGCAGTAGCAGTTTCAATTTTCTGTAATTCGTAGAGGCTGACTTGTTTCTCGGAGGAAAGAAACGGCAAGGTCTTATCGAGGGGCTTGAATAGCGCTTCAAATAAGGGGTCATCAATGATGTCTGGACCAAATAAATTGACGAGGGTTAAGCGTTTGTCCGCAGCCCATTTCAATTCTTCCATGACGACTGCTGTTGGATCGTCATCTCGCTTGCGCCAGTAGGGCGTATTCGATTCATTTGCCTGGATCAGAAGATGATCTCGGTCGATGGTGGCGAGGATGATTTGTTTAATCAGGTCTTCCCCATAGCCAGCTTGCTGTAACTGTTCAACCAGCATCTGGTAGTCACCATTGAAAGTCTGAATATCGAATTCAACTGGCTGGTCTGAATCTACTGTAGTTGGTTCATTGTTAAGAGCCCCGGGGTTTGGGGTCCTGGCTTCAATGGGCATTGGGTCACGGGTTTCAATAGCAGGCTGGGCCAGGTCATTGCGCGTATTAATCAGATACCAGGCAAAGCTGCAGTTCAGGGTTAACAGGGCAACGATAACAAGATTCTTAATCATCTTTTGTCCAGGGCTCTTGAGTAGCTGTGGTTCCCCAGTTAATACAGATTATAGGCGCTGCACTGTTCGCCAGCCAAAGGTGTGGTTAGATATCTGTGACCGATAGTGCGCGATTAATCTTCCGGCTGGACCAGGCCTTCGGTGGTTGTGGTGCTGAGTCACCGATAACGGTTGTGCCGTGGCCATCACTGTAGATGTCCACGGCACCGTGAGGATTTTGAATATAGATTCCCTTGCCTTCAATCATTGCGACGTCCAGGGTATTTTCACCAAACAAAAATCCGCTCCAGAAGTCCGTGCCCCTGACACCAACCACGGCAAGTGGGGTGCGAATCTCAAAACTGGGTTTTTTCGCTTTCATTAGGTTTGCGGTTCTAGTGCGGAGGGAGCCGCTAGTAATGCTCATCTGAGCAACAGGTGCGGTCATGTCCGGGCTGTATTTGTAGTTATGTAGAACAAAATGCGACCCAGGACCCAGCGCGAAAGTGGTGTCGTCTAGCATCTGGATGGCAACTTTGGAATTCTTGTCAGTTTTGACGATATCCTCGGCGTAGATTCGGGATTGTGCAGCGAGTATATAGGTACGGTTTTTTCGGAAGACTTCTGGATAACCTTTAGACGCGGTGACAAGGCCAATGGCGACACTGCTCGACCCTGAAGCGTCAGGTTGGGTGCTGCAACTAATCAGTGCAAGCATGCATATGAGGCCTAGACCAGCTAGCTTACTTTTTAATAGTAACGTCATGCAGGTGTTCCATATCTACATACTGCCGTTTACCGTCAACGCGAAATTGGCGTCGTTGCATGCGAGGATAGTCACAAATATCGATATCGTTTCTATCACCGCCCATAAGATAGACGAGATCCTCATCAAAAGGGTTATGTAAATTGTGCGGTAGTGAATGTTGGCCAAATGCCATGAAATCACCTGGGCCAACTTCATGGCGGTCATCGCCGATTTCGGCAATCCCGCGGCCAGAGAGAATATATAGAAACTCTTCATCACGATGATGTAGATGAAAGGTTGTCGAATCATTGCCTGGTTCAACCCGAACCAGATGGACACCGATATTTTTTAGTCCAAGTTTGTCGCTAATGGATTTTGTATGCCTTATGCCGTTGTCATTGTACTGATGAACACTGCGAGTTTCCTGCATCGCAGCAATGTCAGTAGCCTTCAGTAACGGGTAGGGCTTATCGTCCACGTCGCTTATCTCTCGATTTTGAACCGTGTTTTGGCGCAGGCGTGTGAACTCTCGCGCTACGCTCGGGGGCGGGTAAGGGTTTTAGTAATTCTGTAGGTGTTGGCTGACAAACCATCTCAACGCCGAGCAGGGTTTCAATAGCCGGGAGCATAAAGGAGTCGTCTTCACAGGCAAGACTGATGGAAATACCCTTTGCGCCAGCGCGACCAGTCCGGCCAATACGATGGACATAATCTTCAGGGTCTTCTGGTAAATTAAAATTAACCACATGGGTTACATCGTCTACATGGATACCCCGACCAGCTACATCTGTTGCGACCAGGACTGTGATTTCTCCGCTTTTGAAACTATCAAGGGTTTTGATACGTTTCTTCTGGGCCACTTCACCTGTTAGCAATCCACAAGCAATGCCATGTCTGTGTAGCTGACTTTCGACTTCTCTAGTCTGGTCTCTGCGATTGACGAAGACCATGACCTTGCCCACGCCAGGCTGCTTAATCAAATTGTAGAGCACCGTGATCTTACTTTCTGCGCTGGTTAGATAAACAAGCTGGGTAACACTATCGACAGCAACCTGTTCAGGTTCAATTTCTACTCGAACAGGGTTTAAGGTCCAACCAGAAGCGAGCCTTTTAATATCTTCACTGAAGGTGGCGCTAAATAATTGTGTCTGGCGATTTTCTTTTCTTGGTGTACGACGAATAATATCTTTAACATCTGGGATAAAACCCATGCTTAACATGCGGTCTGCTTCGTCGATTACCAGAGTTTCTACCTGTTGCAAATTGACATAACCAGAGCGGACAAAATCTAACAATCTGCCTGGTGTTGCGATGACAAGATCAACTGGTTTTTGGAGTGCGAGTTTTTGTTTTTCATAATCCATACCGCCAACCACAGCCAGTGGTTTGAAATCGCAAAATTCCGATAGGTCCATTGCATCGGCAGTGATCTGTAACACCAGTTCTCTGGTGGGCGCGATAACAAGCGCAAATGGTGTGCCTTTTGGTCTCGCCTCAACCTCGGGGTTTTCAATATGATAGGTGATGACGGAGATTAGAAATGCAGCGGTTTTACCTGTACCTGTTTGTGCCTGGGCAATAATGTCTTTGCCGTCGAGCGAGTGGGGTAATACTTCTTTTTGAACCGCGGTGCACTGGGTAAAGCCCATTTTCGCGATTGCACTGTTGAGTGCTGGTGGTAATTCAAGTTCTGCAAAGTCACCAGTATCAACATCGGCATAGTCTTGTTGTTTTGGTTTGGCTTTTCGCTTGTTCGGTTTGTTTTCTTTCGTTTCGGATCTGGCGCTGGCTTTTTCTGCCTGTGGTGGTGGATCTGATTGGCCAAATAATTTTTTGAAAAACTTCATCTATATTGTCACTCGTTGTTTGGGTCCAACAGCTGTCTTACGCTGGCCAGCTGTACGCAAATCACAAAAACTTCGAGTGCCTTTTGGAGACTTTCGATAGTAGGGTAAGTTGGCGCGATTCTAATATTGCGATCCTCTGGATCACGGCCGTAGGGGAATGTTGCTCCCGCTGGTGTGAGTTTAACACCAATGTCCCCGGCGAGTTTGACTACTTTACTGGCAAGGCCTGGTAAGGTATCGAGAGAGATAAAATAGCCACCGTTCGGTGAAGTCCAGGTCGCGATACCCTTGCCATCTAGATGTTCGCTTAAAGCGCTAAGCACCGCGTCAAACTTGGGTTTGATCAATGCCTTATGTTTTTCCATATGGGCTTCAATACCCGCTGCATCTACCAGAAAACGGACGTGACGGAGCTGGTTTACCTTGTCAAAACCAATCGTTGCCGTGGCCAGATACTTCTCAAATGCCTTAAGTCCACTCGTCGATAGGCCCATAAACGCAATCCCTGCACCGGCGAAAGTTACCTTCGAAGTAGAGGCAAAGATGGCAATATTCCCCTCGGTAGAAAGCTTCTTGGCTTCTGCCATGATGCTCAAAAGCACCTCTTTGTTGTCTCCAAGATGGTGTACGGCATAGGCGTTGTCCCACAAAACCCGGAAGTCAGGACCGGCAATGGCTGGTAGCTTCGCGAGCCGGCGAACAGTTTCATCTGTGTAGGTTTGACCGGTTGGATTGGAGTATTTAGGCACACACCAGATACCTTTGATGTCTGGATCAGATGCAACCAGGGCTTCAATTTGATCCATGTCAGGCCCGCTAGCCAGCAGTGGTACAGGAATCATTTCGATGCCAAAGTGTTCACAGATCGTGAAATGACGATCGTAGCCGGGGACAGGGCAGAGAAATTTCAGGGTGCTATCTTCACCGGCTTGCTTTGACCAGTAGCTGCCAACCATGAAGTCCACATAGGTATGCATAAGATTCAAGCTGCTATTGCCACCAACAAGCACTTCTGCTGGATCTATATCCATAAACAGACTGCCAAGTTCTCTGGCTTCAGGAATTCCCAACAAGCCACCATAGTTGCGCACATCTGTGCCATCTTGTAGCAGATAGAAACCTTCTAATATGCCATCTAGAGAATTTGCAAGATCCAGTTGATCAGCTGCTGGCTTACCGCGGGTCAGGTCAAGATTCAGCTTCTGATCCCGGTAGTTTTCGTAACGTTCTGCCAGATCTTTTTCTAGCGCTTCTAATTGTGTGCGGCTCAATTGATTAAATTGCATTAGTCGTCTCAGGTGCGTTGCTACAGTTCTAATCCAGTAAACTCATCGGCACCCAACATGAGGTTCAGGTTTTGAACTGCAGCACCTGCAGCACCCTTCCCAAGATTGTCGAGTTGTGAGATGACCTGGCATTGGGTTTCGTGACCGAAAATAAATATATCGTTTCGGTTCGTGCCATTATTCCCTTGAGGATCAAGAAAGCCCTGATCCAGAACGCTATCATCGTTCGGTTTGTGAACCTTGACGCAAGGTTCATGTTTATACCGTTGTTCAAGCAGGGCAAAGATGTCGTCAACGGAAGTTTGTTTTGTAAAGTAGTTAGCGGCCAGCGGTGTACTAACGAGCATACCCTGCAGATAGTGGCCAACTGATGGTGTAAACAGTGGCGAAAGATCGAGGCCAGCATAGGTTTGCATTTCTGGGACATGTTTGTGAGCAAGACCAAGCGCATATGGGCGAGAAGGCCAGAGATTGTCTGGATCAGATTTTGATCTGGCTTCATATTGCTCAATCATCTTATGCCCACCACCGGAATAGCCTGACACGGCATTGATGGAAAGCTGGGCCTTCGAATTTAATATCCCGGCCTCAACGAGCGGTGCCACGGCCAGTAAAAACCCTGTTGGATAGCAACCAGGATTTGATACCAGATTGGCATTTTGAATTTTTTCTCGCTGGCCAGCTTTTAGTTCTGGCAATCCGTAAGCCCAGTCGCTGTTTGTGCGATGGGCGGTGCTAGCGTCTAGCACCCGGGTATTGGTTTCCCTGGCCAGGGTTGCGGTTTCTTTTGCGGCATCATCCGGTAAACAGAGGATGACTACTTCAGCCTCGGACAATATTTCACGCTTTACATTAAGGTTTTTGCGATCCTTGTCGGCAATTTCTAGCAGTTGAATATCCGTACGGGCACGGAGGCGCTGGTGGATCTGTAGCCCGGTGGTTCCTGCCTGGCCGTCAATAAATACGTTGTACATCTTGGTTGTCTGCTTGGCGCACGATAAGAGCGGCGATTCTACCACGATCGTTGCTGCATTTCGGTACTCGTTTGTGACCTAAGACCCTTTGTTTAGTGGCACATTAGCCAGTCTGGCACGAAGTTCCTGACAAGCCTCTGGAATTCTCATCGGCGATGAGGGGAGTAGTGGCGTCTCCCATAACTGGTCAAAGGGCACATTTTTGAGGCCGGAATCCCGTATGTAATGGATAAACTTGAGGGTTCTGAATCCATCTAGCCAGTCAGTAAGGAACTTCTGATAAACCGGTTCTGGCAGGTGCTTTTTTGCGCTCAATTGCTTTGTGAGTCCCGCCTTTTCGAGAAAAGCGCGATGCACTGGCTGAGCAATATGCGCTGCGATATCTGCTGCTTGATAGCTGGTTCTTAGTCGCGAAAGCAGTTGTTTTAAGTGAACAAAACACGCTGGATGATAAAAGGTGTATTGTTCGATTGGTTGATCAAGCCCGGCGATTTTTCGTATGCCCACGCCTGTGCCAAAAGGAACTCGCTGGGAGAGGCGACCTGACAAGCTGATAACAGGGGTTGAGAGTTGTTCGATAGGGCCGGTCTTGGCGAGTTTATTGAGAATATAAAAGTCCTCACCTGCTGGTCTTGGTGGATAACCTCGCACCTGCGTGTAATTGTTGTAATTGATGCAGATGGTGCTACCAACGGATGGATATGCGTAGGCTGAGCCGGCGAATTGTAGGCCAGCGGCATAATACAAAAGGGAAAATTCATAGAGTGCTGAAGCGTCTTCCAGACCAGGCTCAGCTCTATGGTTAAAGGGGTAGATGATGGCGCTCACATCTGGTGATATGTGTTCCATTGGGGATGTGTAATCATCCGGAAGGGTGGCGTCAGCATCGGTGCAGCAAATCCAGGCGGAGCGAACGGTCTGCTCGGCAATCAATGTACAGGCAATGTCACAGCCGATTTTTCGTGCCCGACCGACGCCTTCACGAATGGGGATTGGCCTGGTGCATCGGTCCACCACTAACACTTGCGTGCCCTCAGTCGTGCTGCAGAACTGAATATTCTCATCGATATGGGTTACCTGCCAATTGGCTCTGATATCGTCCAGTAGTTGGCTGGTTTGAGCATCCGCTGCGTCCGGTGCATTAACCACAAGTATAATCAGGGTATTGTCGATATTTCGCCACACGTTCATCAGTGACGTGAGACTCTCCTGATAGGCTGGGATCACCAGGCAATGGTCGAAGGTCTGGGGCAGGCGAAGTGCTAGCCGCGCTTCAGGTTCAGCATAGTGTGCCAGGTACTTGTGGACGCGCCGGCTTAGTGTCATCTAGTGCAGTCTGGGTCTGATTTCCAGATTCGACATGATATCAGCCTCTAGCACCAACCAGTCTTGCCAACGAACTTCTACAAGATCTGCAGGGAAGTAAGTGTTCGCTAAATTTAGGAATAGTTGATAGTGATTTTGTTCAGAGCGGGCGAGTGCCCTGTAGAAGTCAGTAAGACTCGCTTCCGTCAGAGAATCTGCAAGGCGCGCAAAGCGTTCTGCACCTCTGGCCTCAATGACGGCACTACTTAACAAACGATCAAGAAAGTAATGTTCTGGCCCCTTACGAATCGCCTTTAATATTTGATTCACATAAGGGTCTTTCTCGTCTGCTGTTGGGGTCAAGCCACGGTCAAGCATGAGTCGAATGACTTGCTTGTAGTGATTAAGCTCTTCAATGGACAGATCCACCATTGCCGTCAGCAGTGCTTGCTTGTCCGGATAGTGCGCAGCAAGCCCTAAAGCGGCCGCAGACGCTTTACGTTCATTAGCCGCATGATCAATAAGGAATTCATCGAAGCCTGCAATTACCGCCTCAATCCATTCATCTGGCGATGCTTGAAGTAATGGGGTCACAAGACTTCTTGGAGAAACTGTGCAATTTCCTCTATTTCATCCATGCACACCTGATGGCCCATGGGGTAATCAAACCAACGGACATCGTAGCCAAGTCTGATTAGATTTTCCCGAGAAGTTGCTGCGCGCATAATCGGAATCATTGGGTCTGCTGTGCCG
>CBDUKY010000116.1:0-8575 GCA_965367925.1 uncultured Pseudomonadales bacterium
AGAAATGGTGGATGCCATGGCGCCTGGAACCGTGATGGTTGATGTGGCAATTGATCAAGGTGGATGCTTTGAAACCTCTCATGCAACAACCCACGATGATCCCACCTACAGCATTAACCAGGTAGTGCACTACTGTGTGGCGAATATGCCAGGTGCCGTGGCTAAAACCTCTGCTGCTGCATTAAGCAATGCTACCTTACCTTATGTAATTGAACTGGCTGATAAGGGCGTTAAAACTGCACTCCAACAAAATGTACATTTACTGCATGGTTTGAATGTTTACCATGGAGAGATCACCAATGAATTTGTTGGTGAAGCCCATCACCTGAATTTTGTCGCACCAGAGAAGGCAATAGCTGCATAGGCAGAGAAGTCTATTGTTTGTCGCTTGATAGGCATTGCTAATTTCTTCAGAGCTTCGCATAGTGTGAACTCTAAATTAATCAAGTGTTGTATGAAGCGCGCAGTTCAATATTTTCTCATTATCCTTTTTATCACGGCTTGTAGTGGTCCACGGGAGTCCAGGATGAAAACACCGGAACCACCTGAAGCTGCTCGTGAGCCTCACGTAATGATTGAGCATGGCCATAAGCGGGTTGATCACTATTATTGGATTCGCGACGATGAACGCAAAGATCCTGAAGTGCTGGCATTACTCGAAGCCGAAAACAGTTACACCAATGCTGTTATGGCACACACGGCAAGCTTACAAGATGAATTGTACCGTGAAATTGCCGGTCGTCTTGTTGCTAACGATGCAACAGTGCCTATCAAAGAAGATGAATATTTCTATCATCAAGAGTTTCGTGAAGGTGGTGAATATCCAATCTATCTACGTCGCCATGTGAATGACGATGAAGCTGAGATCATGCTCGATGTTAATGAATTAGCAAAAGGGCATGAATACTACAAAGTTGGTAATTGGAGTGTCAGTGAGGATGATCAGATACTCGCTTATGCAGAAGATAAGGTCAGCAGAAGAATCTACACCATCAAGTTTAAAAACCTGACCACTGGTGAACTGCTAGCTGATGAGATTACTAATGCTGCACCTGGTATTGCCTGGACGGCGGATAGTGAAAGTCTGTTTTATATCAGAAAGCATCCCGATACCTTATTGCCGTTTCAGGTTTATCGGCATGTTCTGGGAACGCCTGTATCAGAGGACAAGCTAATCTATGAAGAGCTTGATCATCAATTTTATACCCGGGTTTATGCTAGTCGGAGTAAGAAATATTTAGTCATCTCATCACAAAGTACCGATTCATCTGAAATCAGACTCATCGAGGCTGCCAACCCTGAAAACAAACCAGTAGTTGTTTTACCAAGGGAAGATAAACACGAATACCGTATTCGCCATGTTGGTGATTCAATCTTTATCTTGACCAACTGGCAGGCAGATAACTTTCGCTTAATGGTGGTGAAAGATAGCCAGCTTGGCGACAAATCAACATGGCAAGAGGTTGTACCCGGCAGATCAGATGTCTTGTTAAGTGATATGGAAGTCTTCGAAGACTTTATCGCGCTAGAGGAAAAGGTTGCAGGTTTATCTCAAATTAGAATTATTGACAGGCATACAGGTACTGAAAAACAGATCGCTTTTCCTGACGAGGCCTATGCTGCGAGTCTGCACACAAATCCTGAAGTGACATCGCAAAAACTACGTTATGTCTACTCAAGTATGACTAGACCAGAATCGGTCTTTGAATATGATGTGAAGTCCAGTGAGTCAACACTGTTAAAACAAGACAAGGTGCTTGGGGATTTTAATCCTGATAATTATTCTTCTCACCGAACTAACATCACAGCTCGCGATGGCACCCAGGTACCAGTATCCATCGTCTATAGAGATGACAAGTTTTCCAGGGGTAAGAATCCTATCTTTCTCTATGGATATGGTTCCTATGGCTATGCTATCGAACCGGGTTTTAGCGCCAAGAGACTTTCCCTACTAGACAGGGGTGTGGTCTATGCAATTGTGCACGTAAGAGGCGGTGATGATCTTGGCTTTGACTGGTACGATCAGGGCCGGCTATCCCGTAAACGCAATACATTCTGGGATTTTATTGATGCGACTGACGGTCTGATTGAGGCTGGATACGGAGCAAAAGACAAGGTGATCGCTGCCGGTGGTTCTGCGGGCGGTTTGCTTATGGGGGTGATTGCTAACGAGGCACCAGAAAAATATCTAGCAATTATTGCCCAGGTGCCATTTGTGGATGTGTTGACGACTATGCTCGATGAATCCATACCGTTAACTACTGGTGAATTTTCTGAATGGGGCAACCCAAAAGATAAGGCGGTGTATGATTACATGCTGTCCTATTCACCTTATGACCAGATAAAAAAGCAGCAGTATCCTCACATGTTCGTGACTACAGGACTGCATGATTCTCAGGTCCAATACTATGAGCCGACCAAGTGGGTTTCAAAATTAAGGTACTTGAAACAGGACAATAATCTATTGCTGATGCATATTGATATGGAAACAGGTCATGGCGGTGCAAGCGGTCGGTATGAACGTTATCGAACAGATGCACTAGAGTATGCATTTGTTTTAGATCTACTCAAATGATCGATATTTAATCAAAAAGTCGAAAAACTTCGACCGATTAAGAACAAATCATTTGAAAGTCTTGAACCTTCAGTACAATGAAAGCGTATAAACCTTTATTTACCCATTTTAGTTTCAGGATGCACAGTTGGTTAAATACTGCTCCATCATTGTCATAACAAGTTTGCTATTGCTTGGTTGCTCTGGTGGTGGGGGCGGGTCTAGTTCTGCAGCACCACCTCCAACATCTCCATCCGCACCACAAACGCCAGCACCCACAACACCAGAACCTGAAGCACCAGAAGATACTGGGTCCCTCGGTAGTCAAACAGCCAATATTGGGCCAGTTGTACCCACTGCAAATTCTCAGGCACTCATGGATTGTCTGGTTATCGGCAATAACTGCAACTTCCAGAATGTGCCGTTGATAGGTATGCAGACTCAGAATCCGACTGTCGAAGACATTATGCGACATGTGATCGTTTCCCATGACTGGATGGGGACCCGCTTCAGGGAGATTCTTGAAAGGATGCCGCCAGAAGTATTATTGCTTATGCGCGGTATTACCGGGGTTGTAATTTCTTACGATATTCGGCCCTCATTCTATACAGTGCAAACTGGTGCCATGTATCTTGACCCGGATCGTATGTGGCTCACGGAAGCCGAGCGTTCAGTCATTGATGATGACCCTGATCCTCGTGGTGCATTTGGCCAACAGTTGCAATTCATCATCTTGTGGCGTTATGTCGAGGGGAATACCGATATCAGAAATTTTCCTCGCTCTATTGAGAGTATAAGTCGCAATACAGCAGCGTTATTATTTCATGAGCTTGCCCATGCTAATGATTATTTTCCGCCGTCTACCTCCGCTAATATTACGTCGAGCGCCTCAATTCAGTCGCTAGCGTCACCAGCATTGTCTAATCAATTGTCGGCAACCTTTCCGTTAAGCGCCCAGCTTATGTTTGATGTTGCTGAGGTGTCATTCTTTGGCGCAACCCCAACACCTGCAGAGGCCGCATTAACTTCCACAGATATTGCTGGTGTGTTTCCTAACGATACGGCTAACGACTATTACAACTACAGTACCCAACGGGAAGATCTTGCCATGGCTTTCGAAGAGGCGATGATGTACTACAGCTATGGGCTGTCCAGAGATGTTGCGGTAACCAACTATCCAGATTCGAATAGTTGTGCTGACTACCTGGTTGCCTGGGGTCAGCGAAATCGCATTGCAGATGCGGCTATTCAAGCGAGATCCGTTCAAGCTGTTAGTACCATTTTGCCTGAATTGGCGGCTCAGGTTGAAGATGCAATAGGTAATATGCCCGGACCAACGCAGATGGCAGTCAATGTTAACTGGTGTGAAAACATCAATTTAAGCCCGGCGCAAACTGCACTTCGGTCTCTATCAACTGCTGATATCTATGAAGGGGCTCATCCAGAAGTTGAGATCACCAGACCTTACGAATGATCCGTCGCGGTTTGGCGCCGTAATGCTGAAGATGATGCATCAATTCTAAAAGCCTGCTCATCAACTTGCATGCAGATATCAAACAGAATTGCAGGTAGTTCTACATCTTCAAGGTGCTCAAAATGCGTACCTGTCTTACGTCCAAAGACCAGAAAACGATGGCCGTTGCTTGCTAGAAATGCGAGTGCTGCATCACGGTTTGCTGCTGAATGTTGATAGTATTTTTGGTCTGCGATGCGTGTGATGGTGTCGACACCAACGACGAAGGTGCAAGCTGGAAACAGTTTGGCCTTCTCAATAAATGTTGGTGCTTGTGTAAATACCAGCGGCTGCCCCTGCAGTAATGATTCACGTTCCGCCATATCAATATAGTCGAGGGGAAGCTTGTCGACATTGCGGGTCGAAATTTCAAAGCTCACAGGCTTGTTAAATTTTTCGCTCGCAAATCTTTGCATTGCAAAGTGACCTTCATGAGGGGGATTAAACGCACCAGGGAATATGATCTGGCCTCTGGTTTGATCATCAGATGTGGTGGCATGGCTACCATCTAAGAGGTGTTGCCAACTGATTGGTGCAACCTGTTCTTGCACCACGCCCTCTGGGCAGATTTCATCTTTTCCAGCTAACAGGTCGAGGGCAAAGGCCATGGTCCTGAGAATAATCTGTTTGCATTTTTCTTCCTGATCTTGTCTTGATAAGGCTTTGCTAAATGTGGCCGAGACAACCAGGGTTCTGCTACTAGATTGCAAGGCGACAAAGATTCGATCACTGCCTTTCCGATCACGATTAGTTGCGATTGCTGCCGTCGCGCCAATACCGTACACCGCCGGTGTGGTGTCAAGTTGTCTTGCTTTCAGGTAGGCTGCCATGGCCATTCTGCGTGCTGTAAGCCCACTACAAGCCTGTGGCATGTCACCACCAACATACCGGGTCAAGGCAGGGGCTGAATAGGGTACCGCTGCATCCAGAATCGTGTTTGAGGCACCAGAATATGAAAGTAGTTCGCTAATGGCGCTGCTACCACCGCCGGTAATCGCCAGGCAGAATTTGCCAGCTGATTGATGGATTTCTCGGATCATGTGGTGGGTTGCATCTCAATAACTACGTTAAGTCGCCTAAGCTTATCAAAATGTTTTACCAAAGGTTGTATCTAGATGATTCAACCCAAATATCCAGGGACGGCGTTTACCATTTCCTACACAGAGAACCGGTAAGCTAGAATTCACGGCTTAATGATGTTGAGTAAACCAATGCCAATTTTAATAGTAATACTTTTCTGTATGGTCAGTTTTGATGTGGCTGCCAGCGAAGCAGAAACCTCCATACCAACCCTCACGCCTGAGCAGCTTGAGAATTATCAGTTCCAGGCCAATCAAGAAGAAGCAGAGTCCATCACGGTAAAGGACCTGACGATTGGCCAGATTGAAATTATGAATAAGCAGCGCCGGACGGCAAAAGACCTGCTGGCCCGCCAACTGGGTATTGTCAATTTCACCGGCGCCAAACGTGATTTAGCCAGTCTGCAACAACTCGTTGATCGGCGCATACTGAGGGATAATCAGATTGAAGAATGGCAGGCCATTGGGGTCTTATTCGGGGATATTTTGGCCAGAGAGTTTCGTTTGACCTGGGTTAACTATGAGGATGACCTGGGGTCGTCTAAAGCACTCAGATATCGTAAGACAGATAACTTCGTATTCCCGGTGACACTATTCTCAAAACGGCTGAGGTTTGGTGAAAAAATCGATATGAACGAAATTTATGCCAAATTAGAAGCAGAAATTAATGAATTTATTGCCTGGGAATCAAAACCAAAACTGCCAATGGGCAAAAATTCGCGGTAGAATGCGCACCGAAAGATACTATCGCTATTGCAAGGCATATTACTCATGGTTAAGAAGTACATCCTCGGTACCCTCAAATTCTTTTTCGTTGACTCGGTTGTTAATATCCTCGGTGATCTATTTGAGCAGCCGCTAGTTATGTGGATCTTTATTGGCTGGGGTTGGCTTTCTGTCCTTGTAATGGGGGCGGGCTTTGTGAACTCTATGGCCACGCTGTAGTTTTTATCATTAGCCCATCAAGAACAAAAAAAGGGTGCATTGCACCCTTTTTTGTAAATGACATATTTTTAAAGGCTCGCTTACTTTAATAACGCCTCAAGTTTTTCCATTACAAGGTCACCAAATTCAGTGGTGGAAACAATCTTCGTATTAGAATCTGGATTAGACAAGTCTGATGTTGAATAGCCAGACTCGAACACACTCTTCATAGCTTCCCAGACAGCTGCTGACTCGGCTTTCATGTTAAAACTCATCTCGAGCATCATGGCAACAGAACCAATCATGGAGTAGGGGTTGGCAATGTTCTTGCCAGCTATGTCCGGTGCAGATCCATGAGATGGTTCGTAATAGGCTTTTTCTGGTCCCATACACGCTGAAGGCATTAGTCCTAGTGAACCGAGAATACCGCCGCCCTGATCACTTAGGATGTCACCGAACATATTCTCCATGACCATGACGTCAAATTGGCCTGGGTTTAGGCAAAGTGCGGTTGCGGCAGCGTCCACAAGCATATGCTTCACTTCTACATCCGGGTAGTCGACCTTTACTTCCTCAAGCACTTCATTCCAGAACACGCTAGACATCAACACATTACTCTTGTGTATGTTATGGAGCACCTTCTTGCGTTGTTGTGCTTGTTCGAAACCGACTTTTAAGACCTGTCGAATTTGATCTTCATCATATTCGAGGATTTCTTTAACGTAACGTTTACCCTCAGCATTAACGCCTCGTTCCTTCTCACCAAAGTACAGACCACCGACGAGTTCTCTAATCAGTAAAATATCAATACCGTCTTTGATGACCGTTGGCTTTAAGGGTGAAAAGTGCGCCATATCCTTGCTCAGGTAAATAGGTCGGAAGTTAGCAAAAGTGTTGTACCTGGCACGTAGTGGCAAGATTGCACCGCGTTCTGCTTGCTCTTCGACGGGAATCTTTTGCGACTCCTCATGGCTAAGTCCAACAGGACCCTTGAGAATGGCATCAGCCTCGTCACATATTTTCTTCGTCGCCTC
This sequence comes from uncultured Pseudomonadales bacterium, assembly GCA_965367925.1. Classification (GTDB taxonomy): domain Bacteria; phylum Pseudomonadota; class Gammaproteobacteria; order Pseudomonadales; family Azotimanducaceae; genus JAHRVQ01. The sequence continues at coordinate 7,105 of CBDUKY010000116.1, forward strand.
AGGGAATGCCTTACCATGGTCAAAGTAAGCATGAGCCCCGAAAGGTGCTTCGGTGAGCTCAAATTCCACATCACGATACTTGCTAAGAAGATCAAAAACCCTGACTGCCTGGGTCATGATTTCAGGACCAATGGCATCACCGGCAAGAATTGCGATTTTGTAAGCGTTCGACATGATAGGTAGTAAATCCAGCTATTTTAAAGAGGAGAAATCTTATCATGGGCAGCGCAACATGCTGCGGTTATGTTGAGAATAATGTTTGGTTATCAGATAAGGTTTTGTCCGCTTAAATCCTACTCTCTAGGGATAAATCAGGTAGGGCGCACGCTCCTCGCACCAGTCTTTAAGCTGTAGATTTAGGATCGACTCCAGCATCTCATAGGTTTGAGTTTCATCGTCTACCCAGTGTCTCAATCCTTCACCGCCATTAATAACATCAATGGGTATTCTTCCTAATTCGTACTCATACTCATGGTGACGCCAGATGCCATAGTCTGGATCAATTGTTCGAAGGGCTTTGAGACAACCGGCAATTAGGCGGTAGGGCGTAAAGTGATGGTGATCATAGTCCGCGGCATCTGTATGAATCTGCAAGCCGCGACAGAGTTTGTGCTGATGCTTATGGAAGGTGGGTTCGAAATAGCAAGGCCTCAGTAGCGCACCTTCTAACCATGCAGGTGCCTCGGAGTTTAAGATCGCTAACATATCGTCAATTGGCAACGCCGGTGCACCAATCACTTCTAACGGTATTGTCGTGCCACGTCCTTCTGACAGTTCGGTACCTTCGAGGAGTACCGTGCCAGAAAAGCAGCGGCTCATATTGACGCTACTAGCATTGGGGCTGGGATTAACCCAGGGCGTATTAACTGGCCATCCAAGTCCAGGCTTTTCATCTGGCCTATAGTCTTGCATCGGAACAACCGTGAGTGACAGATCAATATTATTTGTGGCGCAAATCCATTGAGCCAACTCTGCCACGGTCATACCATGCCGGGTCGGTAACAGATCACAACCGACAAAGCTTTCCTGGCCAGCTTCAAGCCTTAATCCATCAACAGGCCTGCCTGCAGGGTTAGGTCGATCAAGCACCCATAATTCCACACCATAGGCGGCGCAGGCTTCAATAAAATACTTAAGCGTTGTGATATAGGTATAAATCCGACAACCAATATCCTGCAAATCAAATAGCACGATATCCAGCCCTTGAAGCATTTCCTCTGTAGGTTTTCGATGCTCACCATAAAGTGACAAAACTGGAATCTGGTGCAATGGATCAAGGTAATCTTCAGATTCAATCATGTTGTCTTGCTTATCTCCCCGCATACCATGTTGCGGACCAAACGATTTAACAATGTTGCACTGTTGCAACATCAACGCATCAAGACTGTGATTAAACCGGGTAGTGATAGATGCAGGGTGGGCCACCAGACCGCAGCGTGCTTTTTCTAGCCTGGACAATAGTTCATTACTA
>CBDUKY010000117.1:0-8550 GCA_965367925.1 uncultured Pseudomonadales bacterium
TGGCCCACTTTCCAACAGGCAGTCTGGTCAACTTTGAGATGATACTTCACGAGACGACAAACAATCTGGAAGTCCAGTTTGGTAATCTGGTTGGAGACGGCGGCACGCATACTATCGGCATCGAAAACTATGATGGCACCGAGGGTCTTCAGTACTATCGCGGCTCTAATATTGCGCAGTTCAGCAATACCGGGATCTTATTCGCCGCAAGCGCGGTAAATAATGTACCTGCACCAGCTACTCTGGCGCTTTTCGGTCTTGGCATCGCAGCCCTCGGTATTAGAAGAAAACGTCGCGCCGCGTAAATCAATTCGATATTTGTTCAATGTAGATTAAGGAAATCCATGAGAAGGTTAGGACTCACTTTAGTTAGTTTGTTTTTTGCGGGTTTTGCCCATGCAACTGTACTCAACACGATGGCAGTAAGCGATCTTACAGTTTCGGACTTAGATAATGATGGCACCATGGATAATGCCATGTTACCCAATGATACCTATATCCGTGTATTTGGCGTGGGCGCTGTTCAACGAGGCTTGTGGGAGTATGACCTGAGTACTCTGGGTACTAACACAGTGGTTGATTCAGTTAGCGTGCTGTTTGAAGACAGAGGTACAACGATTCCTGGTGAAGTGTCTCTCTACGGCTATGCTGGTGATGGCGTTGCGAGCATTTCTGATGGTGATTTAATCGATCACTTTATTGGTTCATTCACATTTGGGGCAACTAATACAAACCTCGATTACAACATCTCACTGGACACCAGCTTCTTCCAGAATCTTGTAGATATGGGTGCCTCTCATGCAGGTATCGTGATGGTAAGCTCGGATGAATTTAACTTTGGCCCTGGTGCTGACATCTGCTCAATAGAGAGTAGCTTTAACGACTGTAGTGGCTCGGTTTTAACTGTCAACTACACAGTCGCTGTTCCTGAGCCAGCCAGTCTGGCGCTTCTAGGTCTTGGACTAGTAGGTATCGGGTTTGTTCGAAGACGGAAGATAGCAGTTGGTTAAGCTTGCCGCTGGAAGCACAAGGCACACAACACATAGGCACACAACACATAGAGAGCCTCGATTAATTCGGGGCTTTTTTTTGCCCTGACTAGACCGAAACGTTGAGTATCAGCAGGATAAAAATTTGCCTCAAGGGTAGTATTAGCCCCTATAATTTGCCGCGGGTAATGATTTGCCAGCAATTATCCAGACCAGGCTAATCAGAGTGCATCATGACAAGAAAACTAATCTCAAGCGGTTCACCTTTTGAGGCAAAAATCGGTTACTCACGAGCTGTTGTTGACGGAGACTTTGTGTTCGTTTCAGGTACAACAGGGTATGACTATGGAAACATGTCCATAAGCACCGATGTCGCCCAACAAACCGAGCAGTGCTTCAAGAATATCGAACTTGCCCTGACCGAAGCTGAGAGTCAGATTAGCGATATTGTCAGAGTCATGTACATCCTCCCTGATAGGGACGATTTTGAACTTTGCTGGCCAGTGTTAGAAAAATGGCTTGGTAAGGTAAAACCTGCAGCGACCATGATAGAGGCAAGACTGCTAAGCGATGAGATGAAAATTGAAATTCAGGTCACTGCCAAAAAGCAAAATACCCTTGCCCAGACTAAATAAGTCGTTACTCATCTATGGCCTTGCCATGGCAATGGGTGCATTCGGTCTACAGTGGCTTGAATACCAGTATGCAATCCGTCGCTTTTCAACAGAAATATATATCCTGATATTAGCGCTACTCTTTACCACCCTCGGCATTTGGATAGGTAGCCGGCTCAACCAACATTCAACCGGCAGCGACTTTAATCGCAACGAGCAGGTCATAAGTACCTTAGGCTTATCTAGTCGCGAACTCGAGGTACTGGGCCTGGTGGCAGACGGTAAGACAAATCAACAGATTGCTGATCTACTCTTTATCTCCAATAGCACCGTCAAGACACATCTGGTGCACCTTTATCAGAAACTTGAAGTTCAACGCCGAACCCAGGCTGTGCAAAAAGCAAAGACCCTGAAAATCATCCCATAATCCCTGAGGCAGCCCTGCCCTGGCAGCGAAATTACGCAAATCAACCTTTCGGTGGATGCCATTTTGCTTGAATAAGGTATGGTTCTCCTTCAATTTCCTCTGGAGCAGCCCTGATGCAACGCAACATCTTTGGCTATGGTGCCATGGCAGGTATCGTCATTATTGGTACGACAATCGCCAGCCTGGAACTTGGGAGTAATCATCAGTGGCTGGGTTTTCTAGTCATGTTTATTGCTTTTAGTAGCATCTTCTTTGCCATCAAACAGTATCGTGACAATACTCTCGGTGGGGTCATCAATTTCAACCTTGCTTTACTCATGGGCGTTGGTATCTCCGCAGTGGCTGCGGTGATCTATGTTTTCGTCTGGGAGATCTACCTGGCCTCAACAGACTATAGCTTCATCAAGGACTATAGCCAGGCAATTATTGCGGAAAGGAAATCTGCCGGTGTGAGCGATGCCGAGCTGAAACTGGTTATTGCAGAAACCGATAAGATCGTCGCCCAGTATAATGACCCCTGGGTTCGCTTACCCATGACACTACTTGAAATTTTCCCAGTCGGCTTGCTCGTGTCCTTTATCAGCGCTCTGATACTTCGGAATCACAAGTCTCCCCTTCAAACAAACGGTTAACAAAACAACAAAGGTGATTAACAATGAAACTCGGTGCATTTTCAATCAGTCTAAATGTTGCAGATCTTGGCAAGTCAAAAGCCTTCTACGAAAAACTTGGCTTTAGTCCCGTCGGTGGTGAAGAGAAACAGGGCTGGCTAATCTTGCGCAATGACACAACAACTATCGGTTTGTTTCAGGGCATGTTCGAGAAAAATATGCTGACCTTTAACCCAGGTTGGTCAGCAGATAACGCGGCTCTTGAAAGCTTCACTGATATCAGAGAAATACAGCAAAAACTTCTAGCCGATGGTCTTGAACTCACAAGCCAGGTTGATGAATCAACAAAAGGACCAGCGAGCATCATGCTCATGGACCCTGACGGAAATCCCATTTTCCTAGACCAACACGTCTAGGAATGGTGCAAAAAGGCTAACAATTCAGCTTTAGTGCATTGCAGCAGACAGAAAAACACGGTCTTTCGGCAAATTCCGCGAATAATTTCATATTCCTCTTGGAATTGTGTTTACAATGGGGCTGCAGACTATCTGCATCATTAAATCAACAAAGTAAAAGAGCAATGTATGAGTAAAGGTACAGTCAAGTGGTTCAACGCGGACAAGGGTTACGGATTTATTACACCAGAGGACGGTGGAAAAGATTTGTTTGTTCATCATTCTGAAATTCAAAGCGGCGGCGGGTTTGCTACATTGAATGACGGACAGGAAGTAGAGTTTGAAGTAGGCCAGGGTCAAAAAGGTCCCTGTGCAAATAACGTCGTTCCTGGTTAATTGACGTTTATGTTGGCAGCCAATCTGCATCTTGCAGCCTGGCTGCCAATATTACCAAGGCGCAGTACCCTCCCCGTTTTTTTCTAATTTCTTAACTACATCAGTATTATCCTATGTCGACACTACCCCCTTGCCCTAAATGCGAGTCAACGTACACCTATGAAGATCAACAGCTACTGGTTTGCCCAGGCTGTGGACACGAATGGTCAGCCGATGCTGAGCCTGCGGAAGAAGAAGGTGTCAAAGTCGTTGATAGCAACGGCAATATTTTGAATGATGGTGACTCAATCACTGTCATCAAGGATCTAAAAGTCAAAGGCTCCTCGTCAGTACTCAAAGTTGGTACGCGAGTGAAAAACATTCGCCTGGTAGAAGGTGATCACAACATTGACTGTAAGGTCGATGGTATCGGTCCGATGAAGCTAAAATCCGAGTTCGTGAAGAAAGCCTAACAACTTTTCTCGCACTTTCTAAAAGTGTTAAGGTCATCGCCTGACAATTTTTAGAGTCCTAGCATGATAAACCCTATTCCAAGACTATTTTTAGTCCTGTTGTCTTCGCTTGTCTTACCATCAGCACTAGCCGCAAATTCTACAGATGCGCTAAGTGCACATCAGCAGCTCGCGCTTGAAATCTTCAAGGAATTGGTCGAAACCAATACGACGCACTCTACCGGTGACACAGGCATTGCCGCTGACAAGATGGCGAAACGGCTACTTGATGCCGGCTTTCCCAGGCAAGACGTTCACGTCATCCGCAATGGCGAGCGCAAAGGCAACCTGGTTGCACGCCTGCGAAGTAAAAATCCAACCAGAGGACCGATTCTGCTACTAGCACATATCGATGTCGTTGAAGCAAACCCTGAAGACTGGACCGTCGACCCTTTCACGTTTCTTGCTGAGGGAGATCACTATTATGGGCGTGGAACCCTCGATGACAAAGACGAGGCAGCAATTCACATCGCCAATCTAATCAGAATGAAGCAACAGGGTTATGAGCCGAACCGGGATATTATCGTTGCTTTAACCGCTGACGAGGAAGGCGGAGACTTTAACGGTGTGCAATATTTGTTGGCCAATCATCCTGAGCTGGTTAACGCTGACTTTGTTATCAACGAAGGTGGCGGTGGTGTTATTCAAGATGGCAAACATATGATTAACGCAATCCAGGCGGCAGAGAAGATCTATCAATCCTTCACGCTGGAGGTCACGAATGCAGGTGGCCATAGCTCAAGGCCAACACCGGATAATGCGATTTACCAACTCGCACATGCCCTGACAAAGATCGAAGCCCACAAATTTCCGGTCCAGTTGAATGAAACGACCAGGGCCTATTTTGCTGCCTCGGCAAAAAACCGAACCGCAGAAGAAGCAAAGCATGTCGCTGGTATTTTGCGCAATCCTCCTGCACCAGCAAGCATTGCCTATTTTGAACAGACCCCATCTTTAAATGCGGTGTTGCGCACCACCTGCGTCGCAACCCAATTAAAGGCCGGTCATGCTGAAAATGCACTTCCGCAGCGAGCTTCTGCAACCGTGAACTGTCGGGTCTTACCGGGCAATTCACCTATGGAAGTTGAAAACACACTGGTAAAGATTATCAATGATGAACGCGTCACTGTTACCCCGATTAATCAAGCTACACCAAGTGATCCATCTCCCTTAACCGACGAGATCATGTTTGCTGTTGGTAGTGTCACGGAAGCCATGTGGCCAGGCACCGTGGTATTACCATCAATGAGCACTGGCGCAACCGATGGCCTGTATTTTCGTAATGCTGGTATTCCTGTTTACGGTGTATCCGGCATCTTCCGTGATGCTGGCGAGTCCAGGGCCCACGGGCGAGATGAACGTATTCTCAAGCAATCATTTCATGATGGGGTTTTATTTCTCGATCAGTTAACCCGTCGGCTAACTTCAGATAGTGATACACCGAAACCCAACACGAGTTTATAGGTTGTAAATGACGCCTGCGGTACGTAAAGCCAGGGCAGCGAAGATCGACTTTGCCTTGCATGAATATGTCCATGATAAGTCCGAGAATCACTATGGTGAGGAGGCGGCAGAAAAGATGGGCGTTGATGCGAGGCGTGTCTTTAAGACGCTTGTCGTGGAGACAGATGACGGTCAACTTGCGACGGCGATTGTGCCTGTCACAACCACGCTGAACTTAAAATCTGTCGCCAGAGCCCTTGGCAAAAAGAAAGCAAAAATGGCTGAGCCGGCAAGAGTTGAAGTCGTAACCGGTTATGTACTGGGCGGCGTTAGTCCACTTGGGCAGAAGAAACAACTCACAACAATACTGGATACCAGTGCCACCGACTTCCCAACAATATTTGTGAGCGGCGGAAAACGAGGGCTAGAGATTGAACTTGCCGCTACTGATCTCATCACCCTGACAAGATCAAAAACTGCGGCAATCAGCAATTAACTAACACTAAATAGGTTTCAGCAAGAAGTTACCATGTGAGGCCGCAATAGGTTTTGCCTTGTCTTCTTGCCAGATCTCTGCCCTGACATTGGCGACGCGTCTGCCTTGCCTTGCCACAGTAGCGCGACCATAGACATCCTCTGGGCGCCCTGAACGCAGATAATCAATTGAAATATCAACGGTTTTCGGCAACTGCTCACAGGAGGTAAGAAACAACAGCTGGATAACAGAAGTAATTTCCAGAAACGCGCCTATGGCACCACCATGGATAGCAGGTAGGGTCGTATTCCCAATCAACATATCCTTAAAAGGTAAAATGGTTGTTAGTTCCGTCCCTTTGCGCTCAAACTTGATATCCAGAAAGCGTGCGTAGGGAATGTGATCCAGTAGCGCCTGCATGTCCTGACCACGATCTTCATCTCGGAGTTTTTGCAGTATTTTCACAAACTAGGTCCTTTTTGTATTTGGTGTGCCGACCATAAATGCACCGACACAGGTGGCAACCGGATTTTCAGCATCACCCTGATGGGCATGAGCACGCACAAAGGCAACGCTACGAGTAATCTTGTAGCACTCTGCTTCAACCAGAAGATCTTCATGAGGTGCCGCAGGCCGCATATAGTCAATTCTAATATCCAGCGTGGCCATGGAAACATTCTCCTGCCAATCCTCGTGACAGCGAATAGACCAACCACAGGTGTTGTCGAGCGCTGCTGTTATTACGCCACCATGAATCGTGCCTGTATCTGGGTCCCCTACGAGATGTTCTGCATAAGGTACTTTGACAATACACTTACGACCAGAGACATCCACCAGCTCCATACCAATGGCCCGGGCGTGGGGTGGTAGTTCATGCATTTCTTCCATGCTTAATCCTGCTTCTGGTTGTCACGGATAAGTTGCGCCATCTTCTGAAACTCCTCCGTCGAATTTGTTCGAGGATAATCTTCCTCAGGTACGGGTACATCGAGAAAATCACACAGTGGTTGCCAGCCTTGTGCCGCTTCAAAGATTAGCAGCCGCTCTGCAGGCAGGGTTTCCTCGACTGCTTGATTGTGTTTCTCATAGATATCGATTGCGTGTTGACGGTCGGTTAAATTACCACCGAAGGTATTGTTGACGACCAGGGTGTTCGTCATCTTGCCGTGGACATCTTTGCCATCAAACATCGACATTGCCTTGAAAATAGTTTCGCTGGCACTATCAAACCACTTGTTGGCATCTCGTCTGCTGAGAATAAATTTAGCATCGGGATAGACAACAGATAATTCACGCCAGAAAGCACAGACAGGCCAGTCAACCGCTGAATTGTAACCGTTAAAGACCTGATCCCAGTCTACCGACTCGCCATCTGCTGCGGCTTGCCAGAGGGCAATATGATCTGGCTTACCAAATACTTCCATCATATGGTGGCAGGGTCCGAAACCTAGCTTTTCCAGCGCGAGCTTAAGAGACAAGGTACCTGTTCGTCCGAATCCCGCACCAATTACTTTCAGCGTCATGGTTTTTCCTTCTTTTTAAGACTGACTAAAGATTAATTTCTACTCTGGGTTGGCTACCGTCACTAACTAGCTTCGCCTGGCAGGCAAACATGCGTTCAGTACCAACCCCATATTTTTCAATTTCCTGGCGTACTATAACGCCTCTTTGTCTTGCGAGTTCCCGCAACCTCAATTCCTCTGCCTCAGTGAGACTAATTTCAGGGTTATCCGCTGCAGGTAACTTGCCTGTCTCCTGGTTGCTGGCGACGCCGCATATCGACACAGTAAAATTCGGCTTGTCATTAAGTAGACCAGCAAGCTTACTTGCATAGTCCTTTGCTTCATCAGATAAGGTCGCATCCATTGGTTTGAAAACAATCGGTTCAAATTTTGGCCTGGTTGCATAGCCAACAAGGTCCTTTGCAAGCAGCAACCCACCATAAGGTAGAAGCGCATATTGTGCATAGGTTATTGCGGTTTTCTGGGCGGCATTGACGATTGCTTGACGTGCAATATCACCGGTACCAAATTTATAGTCTGAAAAATCCGTTTTGATTGGCACATCAAGTTCAACAATTCCTTGCTTGTCCTTTAATAAGAACAACGCCATGGATAATGGCATCTGGCCATCAGCATTCTGCGAACCAGCCTCTGGTGCTTGCTCTACCTTCATCCCTTCAATACGAATATGGTTCTCAGCGTCTATGCCGCCATCAATGATTTTGGTTTGGCTGGTCAGATTTAGCCGACCAGCCTGAATACCACCACCAAGATAAGGTGACAGCTCATGTAACTCGAAATAATTGAGCGTTGTTTCTATCTCTCCAGCAAGGGGATTTAGCATCATGGTTCCCTGGCTGTTAAAGATTGCTTCAAGACCTGTATCTAGCTGATGGTTTGCATTGACCGTGAAACTAAACTGGTCAGTTGTCGAGAAGTTTGCAACATCTATGGACAGGGCTTCGAGGGCCAGGTGTACCTGGGGTGAAACTGTCTGGTCGGTAAAGGCTAGCCGGCTCTTATTGACGACTAGCTTATCTATCTCTATTTCAAAATGATTCCCAGCAGAAGCTTCCACCGCATCCGTCTCTGCAGCTGCGGGTATGCCTTTGATTTTGCCATCCTCGCCTCTTAGTAGCTGCAGATCAGCGCCTTCTGCTTGGACAGCGGCCAGCGACAATTTTTCACCTGGCACAAAGTCGAGGCC
>CBDUKY010000118.1:0-8507 GCA_965367925.1 uncultured Pseudomonadales bacterium
GCGGGCTTTTTCTTGGCTACCTTCTTAGCTACTTTCTTTTTAGCTACCTTCTTCTTGGCAGCTTTTTTCTTAGCAGCAGGTTTCTTTTTAGCAGCTGGCTTTTTCTTAGCCGCTACTTTTTTCTTCGCTGCTACCTTTTTCTTGGCAACAACTTTTTTCTTTGCTGGCTTCTTTTTAGCAGCCGGCTTTTTCTTTGCAGCTGTTTTCTTTTTCGCAACCACGTTTACACTCCTGTCTTACGTTTGGAAGTTTTAAAACCGTTACAACTTTAAGCAGCTATATCACATCTCCTCGGCAACTATGTTAGATGAATTTATAACAACAAAAACATCCAACACATGAAGAATTAATGCATACAGTTGCAATAACAAAAGGGAGTTTAGAAAAAAATTTTTCATATTGCTAACTTTTTTTAACAAATATTCAAATTTTTCAGTGTTTTACTAAATATAACTAAAAAGTAACTTCAACTTTCCACGCTAACAATCGCAAAGTGCGGCATTACTTTTCACTAATTGCTGCTAGAACTTTTGTTTTTATCTCGTCAGTTGTTCCTAAACCTTCAATTGCAGCATAAGTAACAGATCCTGTAGAACTCGATGAAAGGTCTTTGTAGAACTTAACCAACGGTTCTGTTTGTTCGCGATAGACACGAAGTCTCTCTTGAATTGTCTCCTCAGTATCGTCGTCACGTTGAATCAAGTCTTCACCTGTTTCGTCATCTTTGCCTGGTACTTTTGGTGGATTGTATTCGATGTGATATACGCGACCAGAATCAACATGCACGCGTCGACCACTCAATCGCTTCACAATTTCTTCATCAGGCACTTTAATTTCTAAAATGCAGTCAATATCAACCCCAGCTGAAACCATCGCCTCTGCTTGTGGAATTGTTCGAGGAAAACCGTCAAAAAGGAAGCCATTTGCGCAATCTGGCTGGCTAATCCTGTCTTTTACGAGTCCAATGATTATTTCGTCTGTTACCAGAAGCCCTTTATCCATCACCTCTTTAGCGCGTTTGCCAAGTTCGGTACCTGCTTTGACAGCTTCTCTTAGCATGTCACCGGTAGAAATTTGTGGAATCCCAAATTTCTCCACAATGAACTGCGCTTGTGTTCCCTTGCCGACGCCAGGTGCACCCAACAGAATAATCTTCACGACTAGATTCCTTATTTATAAATTGAAACTGGATTAAAAAAATGAACTTAAGAGACAGACACCCTTCGTGCGCTAACAATATTTGGCAGTCTTTCGATCTTCTCCAATATTCTTAACAACTCATTGAGACTTGTAATTTCTAATGTCATCGTTAACGCAACTTTGTTCTTTTGTTTATCTGTCACTGAATTCATTTCGATAACATTACTTCGTTGATTGAGAAACACACCAGTGATTTCATGCAACAAACCTGCCCGGTCATATGCCTCAACATTAATTTTCGCGGGGAAAGTATGCCTACTCGCCTTTTGCCACTCAAGTCTGACCAGACGACCATAACTATCTGCTCTAAGCGCTTGAATGCAATCCTGACGGTGTACATGAACCAGATTGTCATCATCAATGACCCCAACGATGGAATCTCCTGGTACTGGTTCGCAACAAGAGGCAATTTTGTGCGCTAAATCGCCAACACCGAGTATGGGTGAAATCGGTGGACTCGGTTCTGAGCCACTAAAGGCAAAATCTAATTGTGGGTCTCCGCTAAAGTTCTCAAGCAGGGTTGCCGCGGCTTCAATAACATCAAATGCATTGATAAGACCTGCACCAATAGCGGCATACAAGTCACTTAGTTTTTTATGCTCAACAACTTGAAGGAGACTTTCAGGGTCAATATGTTCAAAACCAAGATGTTGCAACTCTTGTTTAAGGAGTTTTTCACCTTCTGCAGTGTTCTTTCGCTTGGTTCGATTACCAAACCAGGCTTGAATCTTCGCTCTCGCACGACTGGTTGTGACATATCCAAGATGCTGGTGGAGCCATTCTCGTCTTGGTTCCTCTTCATCACCAACAATCACCTCAATCTGGTCACCTGAACGCAGGGTCGCATTGAGTGGTACTACACGACCATTGATCTTCGCCCCACGACACTTATGTCCGACCTCAGTATGTACACGATAGGCAAAGTCTATGGGTGTTGAACCAGGCATCATGTCTATTACATGACCATTTGGGGTAAAAACATATATTCGGTCGAGACTTGTTTCTTCAAGCACCGCTTTGGCAAGGTCTGACACGTCGCCTAGCTCTTCCTGCCAATCAAGGATTTGTCTTAACCATGAAATTCTATTTTTGTAGTCAGCTGGCTCATCTTTGCCGTCCGCGGTCTTGTACTGCCAGTGAGAACAGACACCAAACTCCGCTTCTTCATGCATATCAGACGTTCGAATCTGAATCTCGAGCACTTTACCGTTGGGTCCGAAAACTGCCGTGTGTAGCGACCGGTAACCATTCTCTTTGGGACTGGCAATATAATCATCAAATTCGTGTGGGATATTGCGCCAGAGGTTATGCACAACGCCAAGCACGCGATAACAATCATTCTCCTCAGGCACAAGAATACGCACTGCGCGAACGTCATAGACCTCGGAGAAAGAAATGTCCTTGCTATGCATCTTCTTCCAGATGCTATAAATATGTTTTGGACGACCTTGCAGTTCGGCATCAATGTTGATGACTTTTAGCTTGGCTTGCAGGGTATCAATGACCCTGGCTATATATTCCTGCCGGTCTGTGCGCTTTTCATCTAATAAACTTGCAATGCGTTTGTAGGCATCAGGCTCCGTGTAGCGAAAAGCAATATCTTCTAGTTCCCATTTAAGATGTCCAATACCTAGTCTGTGTGCCAGGGGCGCATATATTTCCAGCACTTCTCTTGCCAGGGAAGCTTTTCTTTCAGCATCACTATCTGCCGCAGCGCGAATAGCACAGGTTCGCTCTGCTAATTTTAAAAGGGCAACCCGAACATCATCCACAAGTGAAATCAGCATGCGCTTGGCCTGCTCTAGCTGATCGGAATTTTCACCGAGAACATTTTGTTCGTGGCTGAATTGAATATTGCTAATGGCAGCCATGCGTAAAACACCTTGAACCAGATCTGCAACCTCGGCACCAAAAGTTTTTTTCACATGACTTAGTGTAATTTGGTTTTCTCGCAACGCCCGGTAAATAATCGCGGCAACTATGCCATCTTCATCCACGTGCAACTCAGTTAAAATGTCAGCCATGTCAAGACCAGTTTTAAAACTGCTCTGACCAGACTGCCATTCACTATTTGAGGCAATGGCTTTTTCTTCCGCTTGCTGCGAAATCTCGCATGCCTGGCGGATGCGTGAAAGATTGAGTTCTGGAACACGCTCATTCAACTGACAGAGCCATAGCTCAAGGTCGATTGTGCCATCAAAATGTAATGGCTGTTCCTGTCTGACTTTAACCATAAAAGATGTATGCGTTAGTTGGAAAAATACGCGATGGATTCAACATGTGTAGTGTGTGGAAACATATCGATAACACCTGCGCCTTTAAATTGAAAACCATTTGCAACCAGTAATTTGGCATCCCTGGCAAGTGTCACGGGGTTGCAGGAAACGTACACTAACCTTTCGACCTGATCGCTGGCAAGTTTTTTACAAAGGGCTTCTGCACCACTGCGGGGCGGGTCCAAAAGTACCTTATTGACATCCTGTAAGCCCGCTATATCAAGACTTTCAGCGAACAAATCTTGAGCAATAAAAACACCATTGTTTATGCCATTTAATTCTGCATTTTCAATAGCTCGCTGAATACTTTGTAGCGATCCTTCAACACCTAAAACTTCCCCCGCAAAACGTGCAATTGGAAGGCTAAAATTGCCTATACCACAGAAGCCATCGAGTATTTTATCGTCTTTTGTAGGTGCAAGCAGTTCAACTGCCCGCGACACCATTTGCCGATTAATGCTGTGATTTATCTGAGTAAAATCCATGGGATGAAACGAGTAGGTCAGATCAAATTCAGGTAAAGAGTATTGCAGCCTTGCATAGTCGTCAGCAGGCCAGAGTTTAGTGACAGACTCAACATCACCAGGCTGCAAATAGACACTCAACTCATTCATTTCGGCAAAATTAATCAGCAGCTCACGATCCTCATCAGTGAGCGCTTCAAGATGACGGAAAACCAACGCTGTTTCAGTGTCACCAACGGCTACTTCGATTTGAGGAATTTGCCGCCGAACAGACAAGGTTGATATCAACGCCGCTAATGCTTGCAATAAGTTTCCTAGTGGCTGTCTTAGTACATAGCAAGACTCTGTTTCGGCAATAAACGGCTTCATTTTCTCGCGAAAGCCAACCATGACCTTTTCTTTTTTTTCAACATACTTGACGCCAAGACGCGCTTTGGAACGATATCCTCCAACATCTCCAGTAAGGGGAGAGAACCACTGCTCTGGCTGCAGGTCAAAAAATACGTCTTTTAGTTGCTGGTTTTTAATTTCAATTTGTCGAGTCGGATGTAAATGCTGCAAGCTACAGCCGCCACAATAGGCAGCTGCAGAGCAAGGTGGTTCAACTCTATCCGCTGAAGGGTTTAGGATTTCGCTGGTACGCGCAAAAATTTTTCGCTTGCGTCTGGTAAAAGGCATCGCAACAACCTCTTCACCGGGCAAGGAGCCATGCACACAAAATTTAGGATCACTCGTGGTGCCGTAGCCATCTGGATGCAAGCTTTCGATGGCGACTTGTACCGCCTCAAATTTTTTGTTCACAAATTCAGTCTTTTATAAAAAGAACGCAATGCGTTCGAGACTGCGTATTCTACGGGTTAAACACACCGGTAGAAAGATATCGATCACCACGATCACAAACGATCGCAACAATAACAGCATTCTCCACCTGCTGACTTAACTGCAGTGCACCTGCAACAGCGCCACCGGATGACACCCCACAAAAAATGCCTTCCTGCTTACCTAGTGCACGCATTGTGTTTTCTGCTGTTTGTTGATCCATATCAATGATCTTGTGGACTTGTTCTTTATGATAGATTTTGGGTAGATATGCTTCTGGCCAACGACGAATGCCTGGAATTGCAGAACCTTCCACTGGCTGTAAGCCAATGATTTCAATCTCAGGTTTAACCTCTGCAAAATATTTTGAGACACCCATAATGGTGCCTGTGGTTCCCATTGAGCTGATAAAATGCGTGATTTCTCCATTGGTTTGACGCATCAACTCTGGTCCTGTCGTTTCATAGTGCGCTAGTGGATTGTCTTCATTAGCAAATTGATCAAGGACCTTTCCTTTTCCATCACGCTGCATCGCTTCAGCAAGATCACGAGCACCTTCCATACCTTCCTCTTTCGTGACAGTAATCAGTTCTGCACCATAGGCAGTCATGGCGAGTTTTCGTTCTTCGCTCATATGATCTGGCATAATAAGCACCATCTTGTAACCACGAATCGCCGCAGCCATGGCAAGGGCGATTCCTGTGTTACCACTGGTTGCTTCAATCAAGGTGTCACCAGGTTTTATGTCACCTCTTTGTTCTGCGCGCTTGATCATATTTATCGCCGGGCGGTCTTTTACCGAACCTGCCGGATTATTTCCTTCAAGCTTTACAAGGATAGTATTACTGGTATTGCCGGGAAGCCGTTGAAGTCGAACTAACGGGGTCTCGCCAATACAAGATTCAATGGTTGGATAATCCATATATTCGGACACTTAATGACGAAAAGTCGCCATGATAGGAGAAGCAACAGATTTCATATAATATCAGGTTAGTCTAACCAAATTCACTTCAGGCATATTGATACCCGCTCAACATCAATCAACATTATGAGTAATATTTTTCGTCTTCTGGTTGTCGATGATGACAACCTAAATCTTGGATTGTTTTCACACTTTTTGACCCAGCTAGGTCATCAAGTAACCGCTGTGGACAATCCATTTGAAGCCATTGATCATGCTCTTAAAGACGATTTTCACCTGATCATATCAGATGTACAGATGCCTGGGATGTCCGGTATCGAAGCCAGCCAGATTATTCGCAAAAATGGTTTTAAGGGTCCAATCATTGCTTTAACGGCGCATTTGTCTGCCCACGAAGAGCAGGAAATTTTGCGAAGTGGATTAGACGATGTCTTGATTAAGCCCGTCACAAAAAAGGATCTGGATCGACTACTTAAACGATGGCTCGAGACACCCGCGCAGAACACAGCAGTCGCTGATCATATTGAAGAAGCGCCAACTGCCTGCTATCAACCAGCGCCAGCTACCAACAATTTAAGTCTATTTGACGAAAAGCTCGCATTGAAACGCGCCGACAATCGACCAGATCTTGCCAGGGAGTTATTTGACCTCTACTTCGACGGTTTACCCCGTGATCACGAGGCATTACTCAACTGTGTTGAGGAAGGAGAACTCGATAAGTTCAAAGCCCTGGTGCACAAAATGAATGGCGGTGTTCGGTTCTGTGGTTTCCCCGCCCTTGAACAGGCTATCGACAATTTGGAAACCAGCGCAAAAACTCTTGAAGAGTGGCATCAGAGCCTTGTAGAGGCGGAGTTGGATTCCCTCGGTGATGCAATCGGCTCACTATTAACCTGGCACCAGACGCATCCTGATCCATTCTAGGCTTAATCAGATTCGGCTATCGCAAAGGCTACTGCAGAATGCTTTTCATCCGAAAGGCTGATCAATACCCTGCTTACCTTTACCGTTTGTGCAAACTCAAGGGTTGAGTCCAGCAGCGTAATTCCTGGTGCACCTGAAGCTTCATTTAGCACTTCAATACCTGTAAATCTCACCCCTTGTCGCATGCCTGTTCCAAGCGCCTTGGCAACTGCTTCCTTGGCGGCGAAACGCTTCGCAAGATAGGCTACCTTGTGTCTGCTCTGTTGAAAACGATCAAGTTCTTTCGGGGTCAGGATCTTACCAGCGAAGCGATCGCCGAATCGTGCATAGGAACGATCAATGCGGGTAACTTCAACAATATCGACACCAATACCGAAAATCATGAGTTTGATTTTGTCCCTGCCTGAAACTGCGCAAAAAGCTCGCGGCTTTTTAGCGGTTTATCCCCAAGTAAATGATTTAGCGATTGGCGAATTATTTTCTTGGCAATATTGGCAACATCACTGCCCACATAATCACCTGCAGAAATCTTTAATAGCTGCTCGCCTTTATAACTATTGCCAGTACCGCTTAGCAATGGGTGAAATCCTTCATCCGGCACATACCGATAAAAAACATTCGGGTCAATATCGCTACCGCTACTTGCATCAACGTCAAAGGAAATTCCGTAACCCAATTCAGTTAACAGAGATAACTCAAATTCACGCAGGGCATGGATCATATTTGATCCACTCACAAGGCCTAGCAATAAGCGTTGATAAGCACTAAATAACATCGGTGACCGCTCGAACTTATGACAAAGGCGAACCATCAATTCATTTGCATATAAACCAAGCAACAAATTTTCCCCAACCAGATGGTTCATGTTGCCAATATCCAAGCGGGTAATCGTCTTGAGCTCACCACGACCCATATAGGAAACCAGTAGCGGTGTAAAAGGTTGAACAACACCTGATTTCTTTTTGCTTCTTGCGCCGCGATAGACTGCAGCAACCCGGCCGTCCTGCTCTGTTAGCAGTTCCACAATAAGGCTAGTGTCACGGTATTTTCGTGAGTGGAGAATGTACGCGGGTGTCAGCTCAGCACGAGCTTCAGACGTCATCGTAACCAAGGCTTTTTAAGGCCCGATCGTCATCTGACCAGTTTTCTTTGATCTTGACCCAGATATTCAACATGACCTTACGGTCGAGTAACGCTTCAATGTCTTGCCGTGCATCAATACCAATACGTTTGATTTTCTCGCCTTTTTTACCGATCAAAATGGCTTTTTGACCATCACGTTCAACAAAAACCACAGCATCGATATGAATCGACTTACCGGAATCTTTAAAAGATTCAATCTGAATCGTCGCCGCATAGGGTACTTCTTCACCTAGCTGGCGCATGATCTTTTCCCTGACAATTTCTGCCACCATAAAGCGTTCGCTACGGTCGGTGATCTGATCTTCAGGAAAAAGGTGGCTGCCTATCGGTAATCTGGATGTTATGAGCTCTTCTAACTTGTCTACATTGTCGCCTTTGTCCGCTGAAATCGGGATCAATTCGGCATCAGGGAACTTCTCTTGCAACAGTTGTAGATGCGGCAATAAGCGACGCTTATCTTTAAGCAAATCAATTTTGTTAATCACAACAATCAGGGATTTTGCGTACTTAACACTTTCTGCGGCAATTTCATCATCTTCATGCCACTCGGTACGGTCTGTGACAAACACCACTACATCGACATCGCGAACAACCATCTTCGCGCTCTTGTTCATATAGCGATTGATTGCTCGTGGTTCTTTCCCATGAATACCAGGTGTGTCGACATACATCACCTGAGCTGAATCAGTGGTTTTGATACCTAATAACTGGTGACGAGTGGTCTGAGGTTTTTTCGAGGTAATACTTACCTTCTGACCA
>CBDUKY010000119.1:0-8502 GCA_965367925.1 uncultured Pseudomonadales bacterium
CTTTCCCCATGCCACTTGCGCCACCGGTTATCACCGCCACTTTATTTTCTAGCCTCATGTGTCCTCCTTGGACTCTGACTTACGGCTTGTTTTTCAACAGGATGCGTAAATCGACCTAGATTAGGATTAATCAGTTGAGATCAACAAGGCCAAATTACTTCAAGACAAGGGGGACATTTTCGCTCATGAGATGCGAGCGGAGATTTGGAAAAGTATACATGAAAGCGGTGCAACACCACATTCGCTAAGGCCTCTCGGTAATTATTGGAAACTTGTTTTTGATCTAGATTGCTGAGAAGTCCTGGTATTTTTATGAAGAAAGTATTTTTGTTGCGCAAGAATTATTTTTTGCTAACGATATTACTAAGTGACAAATACAAAAAAGAATTATATAAAGTTGAGCGGTTTTTGTTGCCGTTCATTTTTTATTTGTGGTGCGCGATTGTAAAAAACCATTCTGGTTATAAAAATATATTAGAAATTAGTTTTTCTAGCTAGTTGTCTAACAATAAATATGAGGTGTAAATATGAGTATGCTGCCAAAAGATGACAAGTGGTTGTCATCGGTACAAGAAGAAATCATAGATCCGGAGCGTCGTATCATAGATTCTCATCATCATCTGTGGCGAAAGGGTATGGTTTATCAGATTGACGATCTCTGGAGGGATACAGAGTCTGGTCACAATATCGAGAAAACGGTTTTTGTCGATTGTGAGGCGGAGTATAGAACGAAGGGACCTGAACACCTGAAGTGTCTGGGAGAGACTGAGTTCGTCGTTGAGCAGGCAAGGTTATCTCAAGCTGGAAATAATGGAGAGGCTGTTGTGTCTGCAATCGTATCTCGTGCTGATCTTACGCTAGGAAAGGCGGTTGGTGAGGTTTTGGATCAGCATATTGAAATTGGTGATGGGCTTTTTCGTGGCATTAGACTTGTTGCTTCTCGCGACCCTAGTCCACCTGGGACATTGCTAATTGATCATCAGGCTTTGGAAGGCATGTACGGTCTTGCCTCCTTTCGAGAGGGTATGAAGGTTCTTGGGGATCGAGGGCTCAGTTTTGATGCATGGCACTACTTCCATCAAAATCAGGACTTTCTAGACATGGCGAGAGCAGTTCCATCTACTCAAATTATTCTTAACCACTTTGCCTCACCGTTAGGTGTTGGACATTACGCCAATAAGCGAGAAGAGATATTTGTGCAATGGAAAAAGGATGTTGCGGAAATTGCTCGTTGTGAAAATGTTTCAGTTAAGCTTGGTGGATTATCAATGCCAGACAATGGTTTTGGTTGGGACAAAAGGCAAACAGCCCCTACATCCGATGAGTTTGTAGCGGCGCAGAAACGATACTTTTTGCATATGATTGATTGCTTTGGTCCTGACCGATGTATGTTTGAAAGCAATTTTCCTGTCGACAAGCTATCAATTTCTTATCACGTATTATTCAACGGTTTTAAAAAGATTGTTGCTGATTTCTCTGAGAGTGAAAAGGATGCAATGTTCTACAAGACCGCCGCACGGGTCTATCGTATTGATTGATCTTCTATGCCGGGTAGTCGGTCGAGCGAAAATGTCCCCTTCCATTTGAGGGGATATGGCCTTGTTGGAAAAAGCTAAATCGCACTTAATGGTATTCAGCATTCAGAAGTACGTGAGTAGAAGGTGATCCTCGCTACCATTACCATGATCAGGTGTTGGCTGCGGATGTGTCCGCACCAACACTTTCCCTCTGCTTTCGATCTGAAGTGGCGTTGTTGGCTACCAACTTATAACAACAATATTTTTAGGGGGATAACGATGAACAATCTTGCTAAGTACGTACTACGTCCTGTCATGGCGATCTTCGCAATGCCAGTATTCTTTTTCATGGGTACTTTCAGCGAAGTTGCAGTAGCAGAAGACGTACTAGAAGAGGTTGTCGTCACTGCGCGTAAACGGGAAGAAAGCTTGCAGGATGCGCCGGTCATTATGTCGGCATTCTCAAAAAAACAGTTAGACGCTTACAATCTTGATCGTATGGAAGATATCGCGGGCATGACACCTGGTCTGAATATTGGAGAAGCACAGTCTCCAACCGGTGGAACGATTGCGATGCGAGGTGTGCATACAGGTACTGCAAGTCCAGCGTTTGATCAGGCAGTGGCTATGGTGGTTGACGGAATAGCGGTTAACCATGCGGGTATTCTACGAGTCTCTCAAGTCGACAATGCCCAGGTAGAAATCTTAAAAGGTCCACAAGCACTGTTCTTCGGTAAAAATAGCCCCGGCGGTGTGATCTCGTTCCGCACGTCTGACCCAGGTGAAGAAACTGAATGGTCGATTAAAACCGGGTATGAGTCGGAGGCGAGAGAAACCTATGCTGAAGGTGTTATTTCTGCTCGTTTCTCAGATCTCGCGGCAGCTCGCCTGGCGGTCTATTACTCGGATATGGATGGCTGGTTGCACAATGATCCCGATCCAGCATTTTTCGGTACCCTATCAGGTGGTCCTGAAACATCTAGAATCCCTGCAACTGAGGAGGTGTTTTACCGCGGAACTCTGTTGTTAGATCCTTCCGACGCAGTCTCGATGCGTACCAAATTGAGCTATAACAAAACCGAGGGTACTGCCTACTTTGCCCTCTCACAACTTGTGAAATGTCCGCTCGGTGCTGCTCAGGGTGCGCCTACAGATGATTGTAAAGCTAACGATAAGACTGACAGAAGTGTTGTCCTTCCCGAGATAGCTAACTGGAATCCATTAATGCAGGGTGACCCCTCCAATCGTGGCGAAATTGAATGGCTGATGGCCAGCCATGAAATGACATTCCAGATAGGCGACAACCTGGAGCTGGTTTCTTTGACTGGTCATGTCGATGGCGATGACCAACAGAGAACAGCATTTCAGATTGGGTCTTTGGGATTCTTTGGAGGCTCAATGGAAATTTACCAGAAAAAGACTACTCAGGAATTCAG
The DNA here is from genome assembly GCA_965367925.1 of uncultured Pseudomonadales bacterium. Lineage (GTDB taxonomy): Bacteria > Pseudomonadota > Gammaproteobacteria > Pseudomonadales > Azotimanducaceae > JAHRVQ01. Next base: position 2,954 of record CBDUKY010000119.1, read on the forward strand.
GCTTGCCAGCAACTATGGCGGCAATGCCAACTTCATGTTGGGTGCGTTCTATTCTGATGAAGAGGTTGAATCTGAATTTAACGTTGGCATCTCTGGCGTTACCCAGGGTTTTCCAGGATTGCTTATACCCCTTTCAGCTGCTGATCCAAAGTATGGTCAGGAAACTAAGAGTTACTCTCTATTCGGTCAGGTAATCTGGGATATTTCAGACACTTTAGAACTGTCAGCAGGATTACGCTGGACCAAAGAGGAAAAGGATTTCAATGTATCGGAAGCAGGGTTGGCAGTAACCAACATTGTAGATTCGGAAGAATTTACTAACACGTCTCCAGAGCTGACACTCGCATGGCGTCCCACTGACAATTCGACTTATTTTGTTTCATACAAAGAAGGTTTTAAGTCAGGTGGATTTAATACTGCATTTGTTTCAGGCGGATACGCAGCACAAGCGCCTAACGTCATTGATACCTCATTCGGGCAAGAGACGGTCGATGGCTTTGAAGGTGGCGCGAAGTGGATTCTGAAGGACGGCACCCTGAGACTAAATATGGCAGCCTATTATTACGAGTATGAGGGCATGCAGTTGTCATCGTTCGATGGCACGACAATTTCTATTTTGGTTCAGAATGCAGGTGAGTCTACAGTCCAGGGTTTTGAGATGGACCTAAGCTATCTAACGCCGATAGAGGGATTGTCACTTCGTTTTGGCGGTGCTTTTAATGATGCGGAGTTCGATGAATTTCTCGCGCCTTGTTATGTTGCTCAATCAGCGGCTCAAGGATGCAATATTGGTGGTGGTCTAGCTCAGGACCTTGCCGGGGAAACACTGTCTAACGCACCTGATACTAGCCTGGTCGCTGGTTTTAGTTTTGCAAGAGAGCTATCGCAAAGCCTGAGTTTTACTACTTCCTGGGATCTTGAATACTCAAGTGATTACTACACCCAGACCACGCTTGGACCTAACTCAATTCAGGATAGTTACACCAGATTAAATGCCAATTTCACATTGGCCCATCAGTCTGGATGGGAGTTGAGTTTCATCGGTAGAAATCTAACAGAAGAGTACGTCATGACGACAGGTACTGATTCCTTGTTCACAGGCAACAGTGCTTTAGGCGTTCCCGCTGACTTCTATTCCTCTGTTAGTCGAGGTAGAGAATTATATATGCAACTTAAATTGGATTCTTCAATCCTCAAGTAAAAGGAGTTTTGTTGATGAACAAGTTGTAATTGTGGAGACCCCCCCTTAACCCCGGGGATTAACCCCGGGGGCTTTTTTCATCCCGTTAATCAGTTATAGATTTTCAGTTGTCAGGAAATAAAGATGTCAAAAAACACAAAACCAGATTCATATTACGAAGAAATTAAACGCAAGTTTGCCGAGGAGAGAGAGCTACGTCTGTCCCATATGCCTGAGGGTACAGCTCAATTCACGTCAGATTTGAGTGGTGAACTTGGTAAGTACGCGGTTGATCCATTTGCAGGAGAAATAGAAGAGCGAGAACCGTTAAACGACCAGGTGGAGGTGTTGTTTATTGGAGGTGGCTTCTCAGCGTTATTGACCTGTGCTCAACTACGGAAAAAAGGTGTAGAGAGCATACGTATTGTGGAGCGTGGCGCAGACGTTGGTGGAACCTGGTACTGGAACCGATACCCAGGAATCGCTTGCGATGTCGTTTCATACGACTATCTGCCATTACTGGATGAAATGGATTATGTGCCAATAAATCAGTATTCAGGTGGTGAGGAGATTTACAAACACTGTCAGGCGATCGCGAAAAGATACAATCTATACGACGACGCGGTATTCGGAACGACCATCACTTCCACTGTTTGGAATGAGGATGAACAACTGTGGCATCTTGAATCTGATCGAGGTGATCACATGCGAGCCCAGTTTGTTGTTTGTGCGAATGGCACCTTGTCACAACCTAAATTGTCAAAAATAGCTGGTATGAAGGAGTTCAAAGGACACTCTTTCCATACCTCTCGCTGGGATTACGACTACACCGGTCAGAACCTTGAGAACTTAGAGGATAAGGTGGTGGGTATTATTGGTACAGGCGCAAGTGCTGTACAGGTGGTACCAGAGCTTGGGAAGTCTGCGAAAGAAGTTTATGTTTTTCAGCGAACACCATCATCAATCGATATTCGTGAGGAAGGGCCTACCGACCCAAATTGGGCGCGCTCACTTGAGCCTGGCTGGCAGGCAAAGCGCCGACAGGCTGCAATCGAACTATCAGAACTGCCTATTATGATGAGAATGTCAGCACCACCGAGTGCAACTAAAACGGTGAAACTTGATGAGAAAAAATGGGAGCAGAAGAAAGCCGCCATAGAAGCGATGTCACGAGAAGAAAAAATCAAGGCTCAGGAAAATGCGAACATCGACTATATGATGAAGCTTCATAAACGCATTGATTCAATCGTCAAGGACAAGAAAACCGCAGATGCACTTAAGCCATGGTATATGTTTATGTGCAAGCGACCTTGTTTCCATAATGAATACCTACCGACGTTCAATCGTCCAAATGTCCACCTGGTGGATACTCATGGAGAAGGTATTACCGAGATTGTGGCTGATGGGCCAAGGTTTGAAGGTAAAACTTATAAGCTTGATCTACTCATTTATGCAACTGGTTTTGAGATTCAGAAGACCGGCACCTACAACCAAATCGTAGGTAAAGGAGGTCTCGACCTTAATGAAAAATACAAAAATGGTATTCGCACCCTGTTTGGTATTCATAGTAAGGGATACCCTAATCTGTTCATTATGGGTGGATATCAAGCTAGCTATCAGTTCAATTTAACTGAAATGCTACAGACCCAGGGCGATCACATCGCCGCCTGTATAGATTACGTACGCAACAGTGATTACCAGGCAATAGACCCGGTTGAAGAGGCTGAAGAAGCATGGGTTCAGAAAGTAATCCAATCTCGAGGAAAAACCAGTTGGAATCAGGATTGTACGCCTGGCTATTACAACTTCTACGGAGAGTCTAATCGGCGCCAGGACGGTAACTACAATGGTAATTTCAGCAGTTACATTCAAGCCATGAGAGAGGCTCGTGAGGCAATGGCAGCGACTTTTTCCTTCTCAAAACCGACAAATAAATCTGAGTAGTATCCTGTGAATGAACGAAAGGCGAGTTTGGAAGCACTGGCGCTAGACCCGGTAAAGGTTAAGCGGTTGTTAGATCGGGTCGAGCAGGATGTAGCGCAAGGCTTATTGCCAGCAGCGCAAGTAGCCCTTGCCCGGCAGGGTATGGTCGGTGTGGTAGAGAGTTACGGCACAGCTAATGATCATTCACTGATTTGCTTGTTCTCAGCCACCAAAGGTGTTGTCTCTGCGGCAGCCTGGTTGTTGTTTCAGGACGGCACGTTGGATGAGCAAGAATATGTTGCCGATATCATTCCTGAGTTTGGTAGCAACGGTAAAGATAAGATTACCGTGCAGCAGTTGTTTACCCATACCTCTGGGTTTCCGTATGCACCATTCTCGCCTCTCGAGTGGAATTCGAAACAGAAGACGTTAGCACGGTTTGCCAAATGGCGATTGACTAGCGAACCTGGAAAGCGATTTGAATACCATGCATCGTCATCCATGTGGGTGATTGCTGAACTTATTGAGCGGCGTGGTGGAATGCCCTTTACGCAATTTATTCACGAGAGGGTGTTAAAACCCCTTGGCCTAGATAATTTGTTTGTTGGGTTGCCAGAAGCTGAAAATCAACGAACATTGCCAGTTGAGCACTGTGGTGATGCGATGGCGCCAGAAGAACTAAAAAAGCTAGGTTTGCCGCCTGAAATTACCGAGGACATATTGCTGATTTATAATCGGCCAGAAGTTCGAGCCGTTGGTGCACCAGCAAGTGGTGGTTATTCCAATGCAGCGGATTTGGCATTGTTGTATCAAGCTATGCTTAATGGTGGTGTCGAAGGTAGTCTGGATCTCTGGAATGAACAAATCCGTGAAAGTGCGCGAGAGATTCGCACCGGTAGTTTGATCGAAGGGATGTTTAAGACGCCTGCGAACCGAGGCCTTGGTATTATTGTCAGTGGCGATGAAACAAGAGAGCGGCGTGGTTTTGGTATCGCTAATTCTCCCCAGGCATTTGGCCACAATGGTGTCGGCGGGCAGTTAGCGTGGGCGGACCCTGCAACAGGTATTTCTCTAGCGTTTTTAACCCCAGGTCATGATCGAAATATTATGCGACAGATCGAACGGGGTGCGGAAATTAGCCGATTAGCAGCAGACTGCGCGCTCTAGGCTCGCTGCATCAAATCATATAGTAACCAATCCTAATACTATCTTTCTAATCACGCATGGTCTTGTTGTGTGGGTCGGCCGGGTGGGCTAATTGTCTTGATATGACCCTGGTATAAAAACCAGGGTCACTATCAGCCTTTTGTAAATCAACCTGCAGATTGCGAAACAACTTTGCCAGGGCAATTGCCTGTGTGCTCTCCACTTCGAAATGTGATGGCACCGTTTACACATACAAGGTCATAACCACCAGCGCGGACCTGTTTTCGCCAATCATTATCAGGCAGGTCATAGGCGCGTCTAAATGCACTAGTATCTGAATAGAGGCTATCGAGATCATAGACCAGGAGGTCGGCGGCCATACCTTCTTGGATAGTGCCGCGGTCTTTAATACCAAACACTTCCATGGGTAATCCACTCATTTTATGGTGAGCTTCCTCCAACGTGATGATCTCCTTGTCACGGACAAGGTTAACCAGAAAATCGGTTCCCCAGTGGCCAGCACTAAAGATTTTAAGGTGTGCACCACCATCAGAACCACCAGGAATCATACGGTCGTGCATGAAAATTTCTCTTAGGATGGTTGGGTTTGATGCTGTAGCAATGGGTGATCTAAGTACAGCGCCGCCATTCGAGCTAAGTAAGAGCTCAGCGAATAGGTCGACAACTTCAATACCCATCTCCTTAGCAACCTCTCCCAGTACTCGCCCCTCTACGTCCTTGTGCTCGACACTATCAGCAACGGACGCAGCGACAAATTTTTCCAGGTCAGCGCCGACAGCGATAAATTTAATAGGATCGTAAGCGTCCCGAAGTCGTTGACGAAACTGAGGGTCCCGTAACAATTCAAGGCGCTTGGCGTTCGAGGGCGCATAAGAGAGCTCTCTGAACGTATCATCTGAATCAAATAGTGTCAGGGTATCAAGTGATATCTCTGTCCAAATCCTATGGCAAAAAGAAGCGGCCCACATGTTGAGTCCTTCTTCACGCATTGAATCAAGCCAGGACAGGCCTGACTTGTGAACCGGGACATCATCATTAGTGGGAATTAGATTGTGAAAAACTGGGCGACCAGTTGCACGGGCAAGTTGTTCAGATGCTCTAATAGTATCGTCCATACCAGGTACGCCAGAAAGACATTGAATAATGCCGTCGCCGCGCTCCTTGAGCACCATGCCGATTTCACAAAGTTGATCTACATCCATGACATCACATGGCATTGGGCTGCCATCGAAGTCCAGATGGACATTGTTTTCTTCCAAATAGGAGCATGAAAAGCCAA
>CBDUKY010000120.1:0-8476 GCA_965367925.1 uncultured Pseudomonadales bacterium
AAAAAGCACATCACCCTCGGCATCTATGTCGATAGTCGTGAGATGCAGGATGTCTGTCATTGGTAGCGCTTGTCGGTAGATATCACCACCGCCGGCAACAAATATGGCCAGGTTTTTTTGTGTAGCCAGCGCCAGTGCTTGTTCAAGACTGTGAACAACCTCGCAGCCCTCGACTTTTAGATCCAGGTCGCGGCTGATGACGATGGTTTTTCGACCGGGTAATGACTTGCCAATAGAGTCAAAAGTTTTCCGACCCATGATCAGGGTACCGCCCATGGTGATGGCTTTGAATAGCTTTAATTCACCTTCTGCACGCCATGGGATCTTGTTCCCGTTGCCGATGACATCGTTGTTCGCCTTTGCTGCAATCAGTTGAATCTGCATAGATTACATTTGCTCAACTGTTTCTATGCCCAGCAGGTTAAGACCTTGCTGTAGCGTGTGAGCAGTCAGATCCGCCAACAATAGTCTACTGTCGCGGGTAGCCTCGTCGGCTTGTAATATGGGGCATAGTTCGTAAAAGGACATAAAGAGTCCTGCTAATTCGAACAGATAGTTACATAGCAGGTTCGCTTGATAGTCCTCTGTCATTGCATCCAGAGTTTCCGGTAATTGCAATAGCTTAAGGCCCAGTTGTTGTTCGGCCGTTTCATTGAGTTGAATTGAACCATTAATACTTTTTGGATCAATGTCAGCACGTCGGAAAATGCTTCGGATTCTGGTATAGGCATACTGTAAGTAGGGCGCGGTATTGCCTTCGAATGAGAGCATGGTATCCCAGTCAAAAATATAGTCTGTGGTGCGGTTCTTTGACAGTTCCGCATACTTGATAGCACCAACACCCACGACCCGTGCAATATTGCGCTTTTGTGCTTCAGGTAAGTCTGGATTCTTTTCATTCACCAGGTCATATGCGCGCTGGATGGCTTCTTCGACAACATCGATCAGTTTTACGTCTGCACCGTCTCTGGTCTTAAAAGGTTTGCCATCATCTTTCAAAATTACCCCAAAAGGGAGATGCTTGAATTGCTGGTCTTTCAGATAGCCTGCGGCTCTCGAGACAGCGAATAGCTGGGCAATATGTAGCTTTTGTCTTGCGTCAATAAAGTACAAGGCCTGGTCAGCTTTCAAAGTCTGTACACGATATCGCAGGGCAGCAATGTCACTGGCAAGATATGGGTAACCGCCGTCGGATTTTTGCACCATGGCAGGTAAAGGTTTGTCGTCCTTGCCCTTGAATTCATCAAGGAAGACACACTTTGCACCCTCAGAGACTTCGATAAGCCCCTTATCCTCCAGTTCCTTGACGACGACAGATAAATCGTCGTTATAACTGCTCTCTGGCTTCATGTCGTCGGGGGTAAGGGAGATATTTAGCCGATCATAAACTGCCTGACAATGACGAATAGATTCGGTGATAAATGCTTCCCAGAGTGCTCGACAGTGGGGGTCGCCGCCTTGAAGTTTGACGACATATTCTCTTGCACGACTGGCGAAGGCCTCATCAGTCTTAAATAGGGTGCTTGCTTGCTTATAGAAAACTTCCAGATCTTTTAACGCCGTTGAGCTTTGTTCTCCTGCTTGTGCCCGTTGATCAAGATATGCCAGCAGGCTGCCAAACTGGGCGCCCCAATCACCTACATGGTTTGCACGGACGACATCATGGCCCAAAAATTCCAGCGTGCGCGCTGCAGCATCACCAATTGTTGTGCTACGCAGGTGGCCGATATGCATCTCTTTGGCGAGGTTTGGGGCAGAATAATCGATAACGATCTTCTGCCGTGTAGCTGGTTCGACGCCGAGTCGCGGATCATTACGAAGTTTATTTAGCGCTTCGGCAACGAAACCTGGATCGAGAAAGATATTGATAAATCCTGGGCCTGCGATTTCCAGTTTTTCTGCTTCTGGTAAATCGAGATTAGCAACAACCTGTTCCGCGAGCTGACGAGGATTTTGTTTGAGTTTCTTAGCTGCTCCCATGACGCCATTGGCCTGGTACTGACCAAATTCAGCTTTCTGGGATTGCTTGATAACAGCTGGGCTTGTTGTGCCGTCCGCGACAGATGCGGCTGCTGTCAGGGCCGAGGATATTTTGGCATCCAGTACCTGCTTAATATTCATGATCGACCCATGCGAAAAAAGTTGGCTATCTTAGCGTATTCGAGCAATAGCCGCACCATTGGCGATGGCCACAGGGGTTCGAAATTGGCAAAAAGTGACATGGCTGGCAAATCCAGTTGGCAATAGTATGATGATCATATTCACTAAAGGGGGACTTTATGAGTAAGGGTATTCGAAACACTGGTTTTCACCATGTCGCATTCGCCTGTAAAGACCTGAAGGCCACGGTAGAATTCTATGATGACCTGCTTGGGTTTCCACTTGTTCATACAGAAATTGCCGGTCAGCCAGAGAACTTTATGCGGCATATTTTCTTTGATCTAGGAGATGGCAGCAGTCTGGCTTTCTTCTATCTCCATAATGTTGGTGAGCCTGAGGACTACAAAACAGATATTTCAACGGGAATGGGGCTACCTATCTGGGTCAACCATGTCGCATTTAGTGCTGATCAAGCACGCTATGACCAGATTAAGGCGAAGATGGAAGGCAAGGGTATTGAGCCAGTGATGGAAGCAGACCACGGTTGGTGCCAGTCCGTCTATTATGCAGACCCGAATGGCATTATGGTTGAGTTTTGCGTCGATACCCCAGGGTTTGAAGCTGATCCGGAGAATGCCGTCAAATTGTTGGATCAGATTCCTGAAGCAGTAGCGCAATAGTTATCGACCATGTCTATTGAAAGAACCTTTGTTGCACTTGAATCTGCAACCGGCAGGAAAAATCCTGTCGGTTTTTCTCCTTGTCAGGGCTTGTACCATCATCCCAGAGGTGAGAAGCCAGAAATCGCTTTTATTGCAACCCACTACAATGTGGATTTCAGTGAGCACTATCTTGGTCCTTACATGGCGAGTCGTGGTTACGGTTTTCTCGGCTGGAACACCCGATTCCGTGGCAATGAACCATGGTTTTTGCTGGAGCATGCGTTGCTTGATATTGAAGCTGGCATACAGTGGTTAAAGTCTGAAGCAGGAGTGAAGCAGGTGGTACTGCTAGGGAATTCAGGTGGCGGTTCCCTGATGGCTGCCTATCAATCACAAGCGACAACACCCAATATTAAGCCGGTACTTGATATGAAGATGCCCGCCGGTCTGGATGCTTTGACTGGTGCTGACCTCTATATTTCTTTGAATGCTCATGGTGGCCGGCCTGAGGTGTTAACTGATTGGATGGATCCATCTGTGACAGATGAATTTGATCCGCTATCGATCGATGAATCTCTCAATATGTATAACCCGGAAAACGGCCCACCTTATAGTGAAGCCTTTATTTCTAAATACAGGGCAGCTCAGGTTGCGCGGAATAAGAAGATTACCGGGTGGGTGCTGAGTGAGATTGAGCGTCTAAAAGACCGCGGCGTCTATGAGCGTGTCTTTACAATGCAGCGAGTCTGGGCTGATTTGCGACTTATGGATGGTAACCTTGATCCGTCAGAGCGGGAAATTGGTATGTGTTATGCCGGTGATGCGAAGCGTGCAAATTTTGATGCGAGAGGCATAGGTAATTGCAGTAGTCTGCGTTCCTGGCTTTCCATGTGGAGCCTGGATTATTCAGCTTGCAGTGGCCCAGCACATTTACAAAGGATCACCTTGCCAGCCCTGGTGATTCAGAGTCTGGCGGACAGTGGTGTGTTTCCTTCAGACGCAGAAACGATTTATGAACATCTGGCAGCAGATGATAAAGAATTAAAGTTGGTTGCTGGTGACCATTATTTGTTGGCACCTGAAGGTGTGCGGGATGTAGTTGCTGATCTAATAGACAATTGGGTCAAGGCTCATATTTGATCCATCTTGTTGATGCTTGTATGAACGATTTCTACTGCTGATGTGTAGACCTGCGCTGATTGCCTGGCACCTGCTATACCCTCATCTGTTAGACGATAGGTCGCCCGACCCATGCGTTCAAACCAGCCATAGTGGTTTTGATAGAGTATTTTCGTTGTATCTTTGCCACAGCCGAGTTTTCGCAACTGGTGAGTTGTAGCTTCGCCCATTCGTTCCAGGAAGCAGGCAATCAAGATCGCATTTTGTTTATAGGCAGTGATAATTGGAACGCCAGTACTACCCCCAATGTTGTAACTTTCATTGCGACCATCTATTTCCTTTTCGACTAGCGCTCGTTTGCGTTTGTTACGTCGCACCTTACCAGCGGGCTCAAGATAGCAGTTTACTTGTTGACCTAGTTTGCCGTTACTGACGACCAGCAGTCCTAGACCGAGCCGTTTAATCACCCGCTTTATGCCGCGCCACTGGCTTCCAAGTTTTTTTGGTTGCGGTATGGCGACATAGACTTGATCTGATATAGCTTGTCGTGCGGTTGCTTGAACTAACAAGGCCATATTGGCGCTGGTTTTCAGTTCAATCACAATAAGCTCGTCGGCTCTGGTGGCCACCAGATCGCAATGCTTTACCTCAGCCTGAACTGCATATCCCTTCGATTCAAAATAGCGCTTGATGGGCGCGTGTAATTCAGTCTCAAGCATCTCGGCTAGCAAGTTTTTCGACGAGTTTTTTCTGGAAGCCACCAAACCCACTATTGCTCATGATGACAATGTGTCGATAGTTTGATGCCTTAAGGCTTTTCAGCGTGGCATCGAGAAGGGCGTCAATGCTGGACTCGATTTGATTGTGATCACCAGTTAGATTCTCGCCCATGTCCCAGTTGATTGTTGCAGGTTGGAACCATAGTACATGATCGGCTGCTTGCGTTGCGGCGGCGAGGGTTTTCGCATGCGTACCTTTACGCATGGTATGCGAACCAGGCTCGATAATTGCGAGGAGTTTCTCCGTACCTACTTTACTTCGTAGACCCTCTAGCGTCAGTTCGATAGCTGTCGGGTGGTGTGCAAAGTCATCATAGACAGTGAGCGTTGAATCCTTATGAATAATCTCCAGACGGCGTTTAACACTTTTGAATTCTGACAGGGCATCACAGGCAACACCAGGGGCGACACCGACGTGTCTTGCGGCAGCAATAGCAGCGAGGGCGTTCAATTGGTTATGTTTGCCATTTAACTGCCAGTTGACTATGCCGACAGGCTTACCGGAAAGAATAACCGTAAATTCACTATGATCTGCCGCTATCGGCTCTGCTAAAAGTTCACCACCGTCGCCAAATGTTAAGGTCTCACTCCAACAGCCCATGGCCAGGGTGTCAGCGACGTTCTCATCTTGTTCTGGGTAAATAACGAGGCCACCAGGGGGTACGGTGCGAAGCAAAAGGTGAAATTGGTTCTTGATGGCTTCAAGGTCTGGAAAAATATCAGCATGGTCAAATTCCAAATTATTAATAATCAGCGTTCTGGGCCGATAGTGGAGAAACTTCGACCTTCGATCGAAATAGGATGTGTCATATTCATCCGCTTCGATAACAAAAAAGGGTGTTTCGCCAGGTCTTGCTGACTCACCGAAATTGGCCGGGACTCCGCCGACGAGAAATCCAGGTTTAAGGCCAGCGTACTCTAGAATCCAGGCAACCATACTGGTTGTTGTGGTCTTGCCATGGGTGCCGGATACAGCAATGACCCATTTGTCGTTCAGTAGATAGCGTCCAAGCCATTCGGCGCCAGAAATATAGGGGATATTGTTGTCGAGGACATATTCGACCGCTGGATTACCCCTGGGTAGGTTTGCGTTGCCAATCATCACCAGATCAACATCCGGGGGAATGTTCTCGGCAGTGTAAGGAGATGAAATCTCGATACCTGCTGCGAGGAGCTGATCGCTCATCGGTGGATAAATGTTTTCGTCACAACCACTCACCTTGTGGCCTTGCTGTTTTGCCAGTTGAGCGATGCTACCCATCAAGGTGCCACAAATGCCGAGAATATGTAGGTGCAAAATGTTTCCTAACTGAGTTGAGGGAAGACGCTGCGGATTAAGAGTGCAACCAGTAGTTCAATAACGAAGGCCAGCGCGACACCTTGAAAAATACTGATGTTTGCAGACCTGTGTAGAATAAATCCTACGACCGTGATCCACCAGAAAAGACAGATCAGACTGATGGTGTTGACCAGGTCAAACAAGAGCCCTTTGGATAGGGTCTTTAGTAACAAATTAAAGGGTACAAGTAGCAGTAGAATCAGGGCGTTGCAGCCAAATACAGCGATCAAGGTGCTACGAAAACGGTAGGCCACCTGCTTTAAGCTAAGCAAGCCGAATAGCATCCCAACTTCGAATAAGAGTCCGACGACACCGATGCCAAGAATCACAAACAATGACAGGTCTGATCGACTGATCAGTAGAGATATAGATTCAATAACCAGATAGATGATTGCAAAAGTGTAAGCAAGGCTAGTGCTTGGGGGGATTTTTTCAGGGCCATCCCGTAAAAGGCACATTTGCCAGAAGAAAACTAATATTGCCTGCATCGGGCGCTCAATAGATATGGTCGTGATGAGTTTACCTGAGTTCGTGTGGACAGGGGAAACAGACTGTCAGCATGATGGACCAAATTGGTTTATGCTTTTCGCTACTTCTTGAACCAAACCGCGTAGCGAGGACCTAGCTTGGAACCAGTCACAATTCTATTTGCATTTCTATGTGGCATCTTGTTCCGACGTCTGGGATATCCACCCTTACCTGGCTATTTGCTTGCCGGGTTTATCTCTCACAGCCTCGGCTTCGGTGATCTTGATCTAATCAGTAGTATCGCCAATGTTGGGGTCACGTTGCTACTTTTTACTATCGGCTTGAAATTGAATTTAAAGGAATTGGCAGCGCCTCAGGTCTGGGGTGTCGCTGGTTTGCAGATGCTGATAGCCGTGCCTCTGACAGCCGGCGTGATTGTTATTGCTTCTTCAGTCTTTCCTGAAGTTGGATTGAAGAATGTATTTTCTGCCTGGGTGCTCGCCTTTGCCTTATCGTTTTCAAGCACTGTCTTTGCCATAAAGATGTTCGAGGATCGTGGTGAAGCGATATCGCAACATGCAACGCTTGCTATCGGTGTGTTGGTTATTCAGGACTTGCTTGCTGTTGCCTATCTTGTTGTCACCTCTGACTCGCCGCCGGGGCTTAGCGCGCTGGCGCTGATTGGCTTGCCTTTGTTGCGTCCTGTAGGGCTTTTCTTGTTGCGTCATGCTGGTCACGGTGAGCTGGTGCTGTTGTTTGGTATCACCATTGCGCTTGGCGTTGCTGAAGTATTTGAAAGTGTGCATTTAAAAGGTGGTCTAGGCGCTTTATTGGCAGGGATGCTGTTGGGTAATTCTGAACGATCGAAGGAGCTTTACAGCAGTCTGATGGGGTTAAAAGATCTATTTTTGATCGGCTTTTTTCTCCAGATCGGATATTACGGCTTGCCGTCTATCGAAATGATTTTTGTTGCAATAATACTGGGTTTATTGATCTTTATTCGGCCTGTTCTGTACTACCTGCTCTTCACTGCATTCAAACTGCGGGCAAGAACCTCTTTGCTGGCAAGTATGGCATTGTTTAACTATAGCGAATTTGGATTAATTGTTGCGGCCATCGCAACCCAGCAAGGTGTACTGCCCCCGGAATGGCTAACGACACTGGCCCTGGCAGTATCTATTTCGTTTTTCCTTGCCACGCCATTTAACGCCAAGGCACACCTAATTTACAATCGGTTCCATGATCTATTGCATCGGTTTGAGCGAGCAAAACGACTTGAGCAAGAACGTCCGGCTGAGCTTGGCAGCGCGAGGATAATGGTGCTTGGTATGGGGCGCGTGGGTATTGGCGCTTATAAGTATTTACATGACCTTTATCCTAACGATGTTGTTGGGGTAGAGGAGAATTATGCCAAGGTACTCGAGCATATCGAGAATGGTATTAATTGCGTGCATGGTGATGCTAGCGACCATGACTTCTGGGAAAATGCTGATATGAATCGCCGGGAGATCGTGCTGATCAGCTTAAGTAACCATATAGAAAACATGACTGTGGTTACCCTGGCTAGAAGTTGCGGTTTTAAAAATAGATTAGCTGTGGTTTCGCGATATCCGGATGAGCAAAAGGAGCTGGAAGCGGAAGGCTGTATTGCATTCAACCTCTATGCAGAAGCGGGTTTCGGCTTCGCAGAACATGTAGAAAAGCAGGTCCGGCAACTGGGCTAGGCGGGAATGCTTTCAGGTTGTTCGTTATCGAATGGCTCAGGTGCTGTCAGAGCATAGATTTTCCAACCCGCTTCCGGTTTAAGATCCGCAGAAGGTAGCCAGGGTTTTAGTTTTTGGTCATTGATTGAATAAAACAACGGCTCACCATTGTTTTGCGCTTGATAGTCATCCCAGTTAAAGGTTTCGCTCAGGCTTGTGATCTTAATGACATGACCCTTACTCGCCAGACTTGCGAGTTTTGAGTAGGTGAGTGCTTCGCTAAACAGTCGTGCACCGGCATAGTCC
>CBDUKY010000121.1:0-8412 GCA_965367925.1 uncultured Pseudomonadales bacterium
GCTGTTGTAAAGCTGTTGGCGGGTGTCAAGTTTAGGTATGCAGAGATAGCCTTAAAAGGCTTTCACCAGCAAGCCATGACAGCTTGCTACTTTTTGGGTCAAAGGGAACTTAATGTCGCTCGCCAGAAGTTGGCTGGCAGTATTACCTTATATGAATCTGACCTTCGACCGACAGATCGCTTTTTAATGGAGCGTTTTATTACTGCCGGTATTCTCATCGATGGTGACTTCGAGACCAGGGCAGGTTACCGGCGCTATGAAGAACCAAAGATTCGCCCTGCCGAATATACCCCTGCACTTAAAGTCATTTCCCTGGATATTGAAACTTCCTATACCGAGAATATTCTCTATTCCATTGCTGTCAGCGGCGATAATCTTGAAAAGGTCTTTATGGTCGGGAATGAAACGACTGCCCATGACTATGTTGAGATGTTGCCGGATGAAACGGCAGTGATACGGTCCTTCTTACATTGGCTTGAAGTTTATGACCCTGATGTTGTGATTGGTTGGAGTGTAGTTGGGTTTGATTTGAAGTTTCTTCAGGATCGCTGTGACCAATTGCGTATCCCGTTTTTATTAGGCCGGGGAAAACAGGCCATCGCCTGGCGAACAAACCAACAACGCGGCAACAGACACTATGCGCTGGTGCCGGGGCGGGTGGTACTTGATGGCATCGAATTGTTACGAACTGCCACTTACCAGTTTGAAAGTTTTGCCCTTGATAATGTTGCCAGGCAAATGCTCGGTCGCGGTAAGTTGATCGATGATGTGGATGATCGTGGAAATGAAATTCAGCAACTCTTCGTTAATGATAAGGATCAGTTAGCAGCCTATAACCTTGAGGATTGTAAGCTGGTTCTAGAAATATTCGACCACGCCAATCTAATCAGTTTTGCCCTTGAACGGAGCCGTTTAACAGGGCTGGATCTCGACCGGGCTGGCGGTTCGGTTGCCGCCTTTGATTTTCTTTATTTGCCAAAGCTGCATCGCCAGGGTTACGTCGCACCTGTGATTGACGAATCTTTACCCGTTGGAAGTCCTGGGGGATATGTGCTGGATTCAAAGCCAGGGCTTTATGATCATGTCATTGTGCTGGATTTTAAGAGTTTGTACCCGAGCATTATTCGTACCTTCCACGTTGACCCCCTGGCGATGATTGAAGGGGCGGCGGAAGCCGAGCTCGGCGAGTCGACAATTCCTGGATTCAAAGATGCGCAATTCTCAAGGACAAAAAAGATACTGCCTGAAATTATCGAGCAGCTATGGGCAGCAAGAGATGTGGCTAAACGGGACGGTGCCGCCGCAATGTCCCAGGCAATCAAGATTATTATGAATTCTTTTTATGGCGTCCTCGGTACCCCCGGATGTCGTTTTTTTCATCCAGCGCTGGTCAGCTCCATCACCTTGCGTGGTCATGAAATTTTGCAAAAAACCAGAGACCTGATCGAGGACAAAGGCTATTCAGTGATCTATGGAGATACGGATTCTGTTTTTGTCTGGCTTAGAGATGTTAGTGATGGGGATCAGGCGAATGAGATTGGTCAGTCGCTGATGGTCTATCTAAATGACTGGTGGCGCGAGCACCTAAAAGAAAGCTTTAATCTAGAAAGTTGTTTAGAAGTTGAATATGAAACCCATTATCAAAGATTTCTAATGCCAAGAATTCGTGGTTCCGAGAAGGGGAGCAAAAAGCGATATGCCGGAATGGTGGGTGAAATGGACAATCCCCGGTTAGTAATCAAGGGCCTCGAATCAGTCAGAAGTGATTGGAGCCCGGTTGCAAGGCAGTTTCAACAAGCCCTGTTCAAAAAGGTATTTTGTAATGAGCCCTATCACGACTTCATCAAGGAGACAGTCACGGCAGTCCTTGCGGGCCATCATGATGAAGACCTGGTGCTTAGAAAGCGTCTTCGTCGAAATCTGGATGACTATCAAAAAAATGTCCCACCCCATGTCAGGGCTGCTCGTTTTGCGGATCAGGTGAGGCAAGAACAGGGATTAGACAGCCGCTATCAGTATGGTGGCTGGATCGAATATGTGATGACGGTCAATGGTGCAGAGCCAAAGCGCTATCGACGCTCAAAATTGGATTATGATTTTTATATCGACAAGCAGCTTGCACCAATTGCCGATGCGATCCTTTGTTTTAACAATGAATCTCTGGGCAAGCTGCTGGATAAACAGATGGGTCTATTTTAAGGCGTTAATTGATTCTGCCGTTAATCTGGCGCCAAACTCCGAGACCAGTTTTGCTGCAATCCGGTTGGCAAGCGCTGCCGCTTCAGCGAAACCTTGCCCCCGGGTGATGGCGAAAAGGAATGCACCCGCAAAAATATCGCCAGCACCTGTCGTATCCACCGCTTTCGTTGAGACCCCTGGGATCATCGCCTGGCTTGCACCATCAAATGTCATTGCGCCTTTTGCACCGCAGGTCATGACAACCTGCGGGCTAATTGTTTTTAGCTTGAGAAAGGCTTCTTCTGACGTCTTGCTAGCAGTCCAGATCTTGGCCTCGTCTTCATTACAGAAGATAAGCTCAATGCCCGCTTCTGCAAACTCATCAAAGGCGGATTTAAAGTGCTCAGCAATGGCTGGGTCTGAAAGGGTTAGTGACACCTTTACACCAGCATCTCGTGCAGCATCCTGGGCTTTTCTGGCTGCAGCAAAAGCACCAGGTGAGGTGACTAGATAGCCCTCGATATAGAGATATTTTGCTGCTGCCAGGGCCTCAAGGTTAAGTTCAGCCACTGAGAGTTCCTGACTAATGCCGAGATGCGTTGTCATACTACGTTCTGCATCGGGGGTGACCATGGAGATACACTGGCCTGACACACCCTCGCTTCTGCCATCATCTAGATTGGTTTTTACGCCAGCTGCCTTCAGGTCTGACATGAAAAAATCACCGGTCGCATCGTTTGCAACCTTACAGCTGTAAAAGCTCTTACCACCAAGTTGGGATATGGCAACCATGGTGTTAGCGGCAGAACCACCGCCAGACTGTTGAATCACTTTTAGCTTATGCTGTGACTCCAATAGATCGATTAACTTGTGTCTTTCCTCCGCCTCAATCAGGGTCATGACGCCCTTTTGTAAGCCAGCGTCGATCAGGAACGCATCTGTGACCTCGTATTCTGTATCAACGAGTGCGTTACCAATGCCATAAACGTCATAGTTGTGCATAAAGGAGTCCGTATCTTTTTAAAATTCTAAAGGGTTTTGAGTATGGTGCTGGCAGCGTCGATAGTGCGATCAAGATCTTCAAAGCTGTGTGCTGCACTCACAAAACCTGATTCAAAGGGGGATGGTGCCAGATTAATACCTTGCGAGAGCATACCGTTAAAAAAGCTGTTGAACTGCGCCGTATTGGCATTCATGACTTCGCTAAATCGAGTAACTGGCGAGGTCGACGTGAAGAAAAAGCCAAACATACCACCAACCTGATTAGTTGAAAGTTGAATGTCTGATTCTCTGGCTGCTTCAAGAAGGCCCTTGGTTAGATAGGCTGCCTTTTGGCCGAGTTCGGTAAAAAAGTCCGGTTGCTCAATAATTTCTAAGGTCGCAAGGCCTGCAGTCATGGCAATTGGATTGCCGGATAGTGTGCCGGCCTGATAGACACCGCCTAGCGGGGCGACGACTGACATAATGTCTTTTCGGCCGCCGAATGCACCAACAGGCATGCCACCACCAATGACTTTGCCAAGGGTCGTCAAATCTGGTTTAACCTTGTAAATTTCCTGAGCACCACCAAGGCCAACCCGAAAACCGGTCATTACCTCGTCGAAAATCAGTACGCTGCCATGGACATCACATACTTCACGTAGGGTTTCAAGAAATCCAGCGACAGGTGGTACACAGCCCATATTGCCAGCCACTGGCTCGACAATAATCGCGGCAATATCTGAACCGATTTCCGCGAAGGTCTGTTGCACCATGTCTATGTTGTTATATTCGAGTGTAATGGTGTGCTCTGCAATGCTCTGGGGCACGCCAAGGGAATCTGGTTCACCGAGGGTGAGAGCGCCGGAACCTGCTTTCACCAACAGAGAATCAGAATGGCCGTGGTAACAGCCTTCAAATTTGACAATCTTGTCCCGACCGGTAAATCCACGTGCAACGCGAATTGCGCTCATGGTTGCTTCTGTGCCTGAGCTGACCATTCTGATCATTTCGATGCTTGGTACCAGTTCGCAGACCTTGTTGGCCAGAATGGTCTCGATTTCAGTCGGTGCGCCAAAGCTCAACCCCTTGTCGATGGCATCGTGAATTCGGGACAAAACCGCAGGATTAGCATGGCCAACGATCATTGGTCCCCAGGACCCAACAAAATCGATATATTCTTTGTCATCCTCGTCGGTCAGGTATGCGCCTTTACCGGACTTAAAGAATAGCGGTTCACCGCCAACTCGCTGGAAAGCCCGCACGGGAGAATTTACACCGCCCGGGAGAACCCGCTTTGCTTCCTGAAATAGATCTGTAGAACGTGACATAAAGACAATGGCCTGGCAGGACAAAGGTGCGCATTCAATCATTCATCGGCTCAGTATTCAAATGTACTGACGAATTGAGTCCGAGGCTTTGCGAAATCACCTTTTAAAAATCAGGCTTGATAAAAGTTTTCGATATCTTGACGCGTAACAATCCCGACCACGGAATCGGTCATGGGGGCGCTAATACGGTTTACGTAAATAGCTTCATGACCCGATGAATTAATGAGATCCAGTGCCTCAGTGAGCGTTGCCTGCAACAAAATACTTGAGACATCTCGCCTGGTAGCTGGGATGGCCTTTAAGTCTACCTCTTCTACCTGCTTATTGGCTTCAAGATAGGTAATAAGGTCGATGGTCGGTAAGACGAAGGTTGGGTTTCGTGTGTCTTCCTCCACTAGTAGCCAGGTGGGTTTGGCACTAGCAAGCTTCCTTGCATCTTCAATGCTAAGTTGTCGCCTGACTCGCTCGAAACTTCGTGACATGATCGAAGCAACAGACGCGCGGTTCAGGGCCATGGTAACCGGGTTCTGGCGAAATTCGAGACCGAGATATTCCATCTGGGTGATGAAGATGGATTTAATACCGAAGATTTCTCTGGCGGTCATATTGGCGATAATAATCACCAGCATGGCTGGCAATACAACATTGGTATTCTGGGTAAGTTCTAGCACCGCCAACACCGCTGCAAGGGGGGCCTGGAGTGCAGCACCCATCATTGCGCCCATGCCGATTACCACATAGAAGGCGGGTGATGAAGACAACTGTGGCAATATCTCATTACCGAGCGCAGCAAATAGTCCGCCGGCTGTTGCGCCAATAAAGAGCGTCGGACCGATAGTGCCAACTGGTAATCCGAAGGCAATTGAAGCTGAGCTTGTTAGCAGTTTTAGTATGCAGGCAAAGAACAGCAAGGTAACGGTCAGTTCGCCAGCGAGAGCAGCATCTACCGTGTCATAACCGACACCCAGTATTTCCGGCAGGAACATGCCGATCACGCCGACCGATACACCAAGGGTCAATAGTCTTAACCACATGGCGGGTGGAGAAATATAAAAGAACATCTTTGTAGATTTGACAAAGGCGGCGGCGATCACCCCAAGGACGATGCCCTCAAGAATCAGAAAGGGAATATCGTAAAAACTGCTCATGGCAGCGTCGTGAGGCATCGAAAAGGCGGCGCCATTGCCGTAGACGGCCTGGATGATCAGGGTTGCAGTGGCGGCAGATAGAATCACAGGAATAAATCCAGCGATCGTATATTCCATCAAAATCACTTCCATTGAAAAAATAACACCAGCGAGAGGGGTATTGAAGGAAGCAGAGATTGCAGCGGCCGCGCCACAACCAACGAGAATTCGGATGCTGTTGTTTGGTAATTTTAATACCTGGCCTAACAAGCTAGTACCAGCCGCGCCAAGATGTATCGCAGGACCTTCCCGGCCACCTGAATGGCCTGTACCAAGGGCGATAATGCCGCCGAAAAACTGTACCAGAAAGTTTTTCCAGGTTAGATAACCCTGATGCCTTGCAAGCCGCTCTAGCACGTGTACCACACCTACCCGCCAGCCATCTTTGCTCACCATCAGGAACATAAGCATCAAGGTAAAACTACCGCTGATCGGCAAAAGCAGCGCAATCAGTGGATGTAATGCCTCGAAGTTCTCAGGGTCGCCTTCCATGACTGATGCCAGGGGCAACTCCATTAAGGTGCGAAATGCGAGAATCACGAGCCCGGTGACCGCACCAGATAAGACGCCGAGCAAGGCGAATTGTGGTGCTGAATCGATGGATGCTAATGCCCTACGAAATCCTCGGATGGAGTAGTTAGAAGGCGAAAAACGGGGCACGGTCTTGAATTCCAGTCGAACAGTAGGCGCAGGGTAAGCCAACAAGGCCTAAAGATCGATACTAATCGTGCTTGTTTTTTGACGATTTCTGCTAAGCTAGGCAACCCAAAATACATTAGGAGTCTCGGCAGTGGTGGCTGTTAGGGGCAGCAAACAACATCAGATGGTCGTGGTTCCGCACCGCCCTTTCTATAAGGTCGGCATCTTTTGCGTCTGCCTATTGGCCATGGCAGCACTGAGTTGGCTGACCTATGAGTATGGGTTGGATCAGGGGATCGCAACCCGGGTCGAGGTAGTTAAGGAGCGTGAGGCGCTCAGGGAGCAGTTGCAAGCTAGCGCATCGCTGGTGAAGGAAATGCGCCAGGAAATAGCAACCCTCAAGTTAGGTGAGGAAGTAGATACCAGGGCCAACGAGGAAGTACTGGCGACCATTGAGGGCTTGCAAACCCAGATCGCCGAGCTTCAAGAGGAGATTCGGTTTTATAAAGGTGTCATGCTGCCAAATGCAGAAAGCAAAGGCTTGAGAATCGAGCGGTTCGATCTAAAGCCACTGGCCGAGGCAAATACTTATAGCTTTGGCTTGTTGTTAACCCAGGTCGTGGACAAACATGATTATGTTCAAGGTGGTGTAGAGTTAAAGGTAATTGGTAGACAAGGCGCTGAGCCAGCGAGTTTAGATCTTGCTACCTTGACTGATGGCAGTCAGCAAACAGTGCGGTTTCGGTTTCGATATTTTCAAAATATTGATGGTCAGTTAACGATTCCAGCAGAATTTCAACCAGAAGAAATTATGGTAATTGCCCAGTCATCGGGAAATAAATCCCAGCGACTTGAACGTCGATTTGATTGGCAGGTAGGCGGAGACTAGATATGTTTGGAAAAAAAGGCGGCAGTTCAGGTATCACGTTGATTGCTAACAACTGTGAGTTAGTAGGCGATGTTCACTTTAGCGACCAGCTTCAGGTAAATGGCATTGTTAAAGGTAATATCTATGCTGTTGAAGGCTCCAAGGCTGTGATTACGGTCAGTGAAAAGGGTCGCGTCAAAGGCGAAATCCGCGTACCTAATGTCATTATCAACGGCAAGGTATATGGCGATGTCTATTCAGATAAGCATATTGAACTGGCAGCGAAAGCGGAGATCAAAGGTAATGTTTATTACAATTTGATTGAGATGGTCATGGGCAGTCGCGTTGATGGCAATCTGGTTCATCTCAAGGACGGCAAGGAAGTCAAAACCGAGAAAAGTCATACGGAACGGTCCTTGGAGACTAGTAGTACTGGTCAAAAGGCAGCCGCCAAGGTAGCGCCAGTTAAGACCCAGACAGCCTAAAACTTAGTAAAGAACGAAAAACTATAACCCTGGTATTGATTTTTTCTGCCTACAACCCAAACTCTATACCCTATGAGTGATATCCCAACAAGTTACACACCAGTCGGCCTGACCTTTACGGACAGTGCTGCAGCAAAAGTGAAAAGCCTGATCGCGGAAGAGGAAAATGAAAACCTTAAGCTGCGTGTCTTTGTCACGGGCGGTGGTTGCTCAGGCTTTGAATATGGCTTCACGTTTGACGAAGACATGGAAGAAGATGACACAACAATTGAAAAGCAAGGTGTTAGCCTTGTGATTGATGCACTCAGTTATCAGTATCTTGTGGGTGCGGAAGTGGACTTTAAGGAAGACTTGCAAGGCTCAAGATTCGTTGTCACTAACCCTAATGCGACCACAACCTGTGGTTGCGGTAACTCATTCGCCATCTGAGCCGCTACGCTTAGCGCTGGCGTAACCCCGATTACCATTTACCGACTCAAGCCGTGCCAGTATTGGCATGGTTGCTTGTCTAAATTGATCAATGTCTGCTGCACGAATTGGATCTGCTTTCGGCAGCTTCACAGTACGAGGATTGCGATGGACACCATTGACGAGAAACTCGTAGTGTAGATGCGGCGCTGTGGCCCAGCCTGACGCGCCCACATAACCAATCGTTTGTCCCTGCTTGACGTTAGTCCCGGCTCGAATGCCCCTGGCAAATGCAGACAGGTGCAGATATTTAGTCATGTATTGCTCACCATGCTTTA